>CAIUPC010000048.1 GCA_903900905.1 uncultured Acetobacteraceae bacterium | reverse complement strand
GGAAACCTTGGTCCCCGGGACAAGCCCGGGGATGACGGGGGGAAGCGAGGCGCCGCACGATAGCAATGCAACGCCGATAAACGGCCACAAAGGGAAACGACCATGACCAGCACACTCAACCGCCGCGGCTTCGTCGCACTTTCCGCCGCCGGTGCCTCGACCCTCGCCATGCCCGCCATCGCGCAGCGGGCCCGCGCGCTCCGCTTCGGCAGCCCGATGCCCACCAGCACCAGCTATCACCATGCGATGGAGATCTTCTCGGAAGAGATGGCCAAGCTATCCGGTGGCAAGCTGAAGGTTGAGCTCTATCCGAACGCCCAGCTGGGCGGGCTGAAGGACATGCTGACCTCGGTCCAGCTCGGCACCCAGTCGATGCTGATCACCGTGCCGGCCTGGTATTCCAGCTTCGTCAAACAGATGGACGTCTTCACCCTCCCCTTCATCACCGCCTCCCCCGATCGGCTGCGCAGCGCGCTGGAGGGGTCATTTGGCGCGAAAATGGAAGGCTATGCCCGCGACGCCGGGTTCCAGATCGTCGGCTACTGGCTGACCGGGCCGCGCCACATGCTGAACAGCGTCCGCCCGGTCAAAACCGTCGCGGACATGAACGGCCTGAAGATGCGGATCATCTCCAGCCAGGTTTACATGGCGGCCTTCCGCTCCATGGGTGCCAATCCCGCCGCGCTCGACTACGCCGAAGTCTACCTCGCGCTGCAACAGAAAACCGTGGACGGGATGGATCTGGGCCTGCCCGACGTCATCAGCGGCAAATTCGCCGAAGTCATCAAATACGCGACCCTGACCAGCCATGTGATCGACTTCTTCGCCGCCTCGATGAACAAGGCCCTCTACGACGGCATGAGCGCGGAGGAAAAGGCCATGATCAAGGCCGCGATGAAGACCGCCACCGACTGGCAGTGGACCAAGCAGGCCGCCGATATCGCGGAGGCCGAGGAAAAGCTGAAGAGCCTCATCCAGATCACCCATCTCACTGATGCCGAACGCGCCGAATTCGCCAAGGCCACGCGCCCGGTCTACGCCCAGTTTGAGGGCTCCATTGGCAAGGACCTGATCGACGATGCCATCCGCGCCCTCGGCAACGCCTGATCCGATTGATGCGAACCCGGATTCTGGGCGGCGTCGCCCTTGGTAACGAGGCGCTGGTCGTCGCGGCGATCGTCATCGACCTGTTCGTGACCTTCGCCAACTCGATCGCCCGGTACGGGTTCAATGGTGGGATCCATTGGGCCGAAGACGCCTCGATGATCACCATCGCGATGATCACCTTCCTCGGTGCGCCCGCCTATTTCCGGCGTGCCGAGGGGATGTCCTATTCGGCCCTGCTCGATCAGACGACCGGCTTGCGGCATGACGCGCTCAAAGCCAGCGGGCTCTGGATCGTCCTGGGTGTCTGCGGCCTGTCGCTCGATGCCTTCCCCGCGTTCTTCGCCGGGCAGATGACCCAGACCCTGGCGGTGCTGAACATCAGCCGCGGCGCGGTGTCCGGCTGGATCGGGATTGGCCTGGTGCTGATGGTGGTCTTCGCGGTTGAAAAGCTGGCCGCGCTGCGCCTGGCCGGCGTTGGCCTGGGCCTGGGCGCGGTGGGCGTGGTCACCGCGCTCCTGCTGATCTTCCGCATGTTCTACGACAGCGGCGCAATCGACACCGACCCGCTGATCCCCATCGCCATCGCCATGACCGCCGCCTTCCTGACCGGAGCGCCGATCGCGGTGATCCTGGCGCTGGGGGGGGCGCTGTATTTTATAATAACGGGGGATGCGCCTTTGGCCGCCATCCCCGCCGGTTACCAGTCGGGTATCGGCAGCTTCGTGCTGCTGGCCGTGCCCTTCTTCATGCTGGCCGGGGCGCTGATGGAGATCAGCGGCCTCGCCGCCCGCATGATCGACATGGTGCAGCATTGGGTGGGCCATTGGGCCGGCGGCTTGCTGCAGGCGCAGGTCGTGGCGATGTATATCTTTTCGGGCATCAGCGGCTCCAAGGCGGCTGATATCGCGACCGTCGGCAGCGTCATGAAGGGGCCGCTGCGCCAGCGCGGCTACCCGCCGACAGAGTCGGTCGCGGTGCTGGCCGCCGCCGCGGCGATGGGGGAGGTGATACCGCCCTCCCTCGCTTTGCTGATCCTGGGTTCGATCACCAATCTGTCGGTGGGCTCCCTGTTCCTGGCCGGCCTGGTTCCGGCGGCGGCCCTGGCGCTGGCGATGGCGGTCGCGATCGTCATCCGCAGCCGCGGCGGGCGCCTACCGCGCGGGCCAAAGTTCAATCTGGGACGGGCGGTGCGCAGCATTCCTCCGTCGTTCCCCGCCTTGCTGATGCCGGTGATCGTTGTCGGCTGCATTGTCGGCGGGGTGGCCTCGCCCACGGAATCATCGTCGTTCGCCACGATCTATGGGCTGGTGGTGGCCGGGCTGGTTTATCGATCGATGCGGCTGGGCGCCTTGTGGGTCGCGCTACGCGACGCGGCGCTGACGGCGGGCATGGTGCTGTTCATGGTGGCGGCGTCGAATGTGCTGTCGCAGGCGATCGTGATCGATGGCCTGGGGCGCACGCTGGGACGCGCCTTTGGATCGCTGCAAAGCCCGATGCTGTTCCTGTTCCTGAGCATGGCCGCGATGGTGGTTATCGGCTTCGTGCTGGAGGGCTTCCCGGCCATCCTGATCTCCGCCCCCATCCTGCTGCCGGTGGCGGAGAAGATGGGCATCGACCCGCTGCAATACGGCATCATCCTGACGATGGCCGTGGGTATCGGCGTGTTCATGCCGCCGGTTGGCATTGGCTATTATGTGGCCTGTGCCGTGGGCGATGCGCCACCGAATGCGACCATGCGGCCCAGCCTGGCCTATAACGTGTCATTGGTGCTGGGCCTGATCGTGGTGATCCTGTTCCCGGCCATCACCCTGGCCGTGCCGCATTTCTTCGATTTCCACTAGACCATGATCGTTTGAGGTTGGCTCAACGTACGTGTTCGATCATGGTCTAGCTCTTTGTTTTGTCGCGTGATTCACGTTTTCGGGTGATTCCACTTCAAACGATCACGCTCTAAGGGGCCGGATTACGACCCCAGCGGCTTCTGCGCCCGTTCGAGCAGGCGGCCGAAGAAGCCCGGCTTCTTCGGCGGCGGCGGCGGTTCGAGGGCTTTGAGGCGGGCCTTCTCCTCGGCTTCCTGGTCGCGTTGCTTCATGGCCAGCCATTTATCGAGGCTCACGCCGGCTTTCGCGGCCCGCTTGGCTTCATAGGCGCGCTGGCCTTCGCTCATGGTTTTCGGCTGTTTCACAGTGCTCTCCCGCTCGCGGCCGTGTTGTCGCAGCACATGGCGCGGCGATCAAGCCGGGCTGACAGAGCTCGGCCGAACCGGCATGCTTGTGGCCGATTGAACGAGGGACTCATCCAGACATGTCGACCGGACTTGACGGCGTCGTCGCCGCGGAAACCATCCTGTGCCACACCGACTCCGCGCGGGGCATGATCTGGGTGCGGGGTGTGGCCTTGCCCGATTTGCTGACGCAGCACGGGTTTGAGGGCACGGTCGCCCTGTTATGGGACGGCTTTGCCGGCGATGGCCTGACCCGGAGCGGCATGCAGGACGCGTTTGGCGCCGCGCGTGCCGCGGCCTTCGCCGACTTGCCGCGGTGGATTGGCCTGGCACGCGGGCTGTCGCTGTATGAGGGGCTGCGGCTGGGCCTCGCCGCCCAGCCCGATACCAGCACGCCGGCCGCGCTGGTTGGCGCGATGACGGTCATCGTGGCCGCCTTGCTGCGGCTCGGTCAGGGGCGCGCGCCCTTGGCACCCGATCTGGCGCTGTCGACGGCAGCCGACTTGCTGCGGATGTATCATGGCGAGGCGGCACCCGAGAGCGCGGTGGTGGCGCTGGACACCTATTTCACCGCGATGGTCGAGAGTGGGCTGAGCGCCTCCAGCTTCACCGCGCGGGTCGTGGCCTCGACCCGCGCCTCCCTGGCGAACGCGGTGCTGGGCGCCTGGGGCGCGTTTACCGGCACGCTGCATGGCGGGGCGCCGGGCCCGACGCTGGATATGCTGGACGCGGCGGAGGCCGCCCCGGACCTGGATGCCTGGCTGGAAGCGAGGCTGCGCGGCGGGGAGCGGTTGATGGGGTTCGGCCACCGTGTCTATCGTGGCAACGACCCGCGGGCGGAGGCGATGCGCGCGTCGATGCAGCGCATGGGGCACCTGGCGCGGCGGTTGGATTTCGCAACGCATGTGGAGCAAAGGGTGGCGGCGGTGATCGAAAAGGTAAAGCCCGGCCGAACTCTGCCACCGAATGTCGAGATCATGGCGGCGCTGCTGCTGGATGCCGTCGGTTTCCCTCGTGAGGGGTTCACGCCGGTCTTCGCCGCCTGCCGAGTGGCCGGCTGGCTGGCGCATGCGATGGAGCAACAGAAGACCGGACGGATGATCCGTCCGACGTCGGCTTATATTGGGCCAGCGGTCGGTTAGCCCATCTTCAGGGCGCGGTGATCAGGAGGGCTGCGCGGTTGTGTCCGCCAGCACCTCCGTCCCATTTCCAACAATCGTTTGCAGGCTGGATCAGCCGAGCTTCAGATTGGTCGCGGCGGCCTTGCCGCGTTCCATCGCGACTTCGAATTCAACCTTCTGGCCGTCGTTCAGCCCCTTGAGGCCGGCGGCCTGGACCGCGGTGATGTGCACGAACACATCCTTGCCGCCGTCCTGCGGCATGATGAATCCGAAGCCTTTGGTTGCGTTGAACCATTTAACGGTACCGGTTGCCATTGCAATCACTCCTTCCGAGGCGCGCCCCCCAGCGCGCGAGACACTATAGGGATGAAGCGGCTGGGTCAGGCCGGCTTAAGGTTGGTGGCGGCGGCCTTGCCGCGTTCCATGGCGACCTCGTAGGTCACTTGCTGGCCTTCGTTCAGGCCGCGAAGCCCGGCTGCCTGGACAGCGGTGATATGTACGAAGACATCCTTGCCGCCATCTGACGGCATGATGAAGCCGAAACCTTTCGTGGTGTTAAACCACTTGACTGTACCGGTAGCCATAGCCTGCGTCTCTCTTCTGTCCTGGCCTCGCGCAAGGGCGCCCGAAGCGGTCTTCAACCGGGAATTAGGCGGTCTTGAGATTCACCCGGCGGACGGGAGGCACTGCAAGGCTGAGCCAAAATGCGATTGCATATGATAGTTCGCACAGAAACCCAGTCCGGTGTCAATCGTGGCGAAGATGTGTCAGGGGCGGATTACCAACGAAAAAGGGCGGACCTCGCGGCCCGCCCTTTCCGTCTTGGTATGAAGGCCGGACTTAGAAGTCCATGCCGTCCATGCCGCCCATTCCGCCCATGCCGCCACCGCCCGGCATCGGCGCGCCCTTCTTCTCCGGACGCTCGGCGACCATGGCTTCGGTCGTGACGAGCAGACCGGCGATGGAGGCCGCATCCTGCAGAGCCGTGCGCACAACCTTCGTCGGGTCGATGATGCCGGACTTCACCATGTCCTTGAACTCACCGGACTGGGCGTCGTAGCCATAGGTGTAGCTGTCGTTTTCCAGCGTCTTGCCGGCGATCACCGCACCGTCTTCGCCCGCGTTCTCAGCGATCTGACGCAGCGGAGCCTGGATCGCCTTGCGGACGATGTCGATGCCGACGCGCTCGTCGTCATTGGCACCCTTCAGCTTCGCCAGGATCAAAGAGGCGCGGGCCAGAGCGACGCCGCCGCCCGGAACGATGCCTTCTTCGACGGCCGCACGGGTCGCGTGCAGGGCGTCGTCAACGCGGTCCTTGCGCTCTTTCACTTCCACTTCGGTGCTGCCACCGACGCGGATCACGGCCACGCCGCCGGCCAGCTTCGCGAGACGCTCTTGCAGCTTCTCACGATCGTAGTCGGAGGTGGTTTCCTCGATCTGCGCGCGGATCTGGCTGCAACGGCCCTGAATGTCGGCCTTCTTGCCAGCGCCTTCGACGATCGTGGTGTTTTCTTTCTCGATCAGGATCTTCTTGGCCTGGCCGAGCATCGCGAGGGTCACGGTTTCCAGCTTGATCCCGAGATCGTCGCTGATCACCTGGCCACCGGTCAGGATGGCGATGTCTTCGAGCATCGCCTTACGACGATCGC
>CAIUPC010000047.1 GCA_903900905.1 uncultured Acetobacteraceae bacterium | reverse complement strand
TGACCCTGGCCGACATCGCTCAATCCCCGGTCAATCAAGGATCCAATTTTTCCCGGGCGATCTCGTCCTCAATCTCGGTGACCGGGTCGGGCGTCGTCGTGGCAGACGCCAGCAAGGACGTCTTTTCCAGCGCAGTGAGGGCGGTGTAGGCCAATTCGATCGCGGCACGTTCATCACGCGGCAACGCACCCGTCAGTCTGTCATGCAGATCATGCGACACCACATGATAGGCGTACGCAGTGGGCGGCAGGTCGAGCGCGTCCTGCGCGTCGAGAACCTCCTGTAACTTGTTGGGTTCGCCGCCGCTCATGCCTTCGGCCGAGGCAACTGCCATTTGCCGTGAGTCCTGCTCAAGTGAATCCAAAGCCTGGACCTTCTCCGCTCTCGAAAGCCCTGGATCGATCACGACTTCCCCCGGTTCGGCGAAAAACGCATAGGGCTTTTCAATTTTCGCCTGGCTCGCGATCTCTTCGTCCATGTCATGCTCCATATGCTGCGATCCGACCGGAAGCGGGTCAGCCGTCTTTGGGCCGGGTTCGCTGCATCCAGCCCAAAATGCTTCGCTACGGCTACGTCATTTTGGATCGTAACGGAATCCGAGTTTCATGCCGACCTGAAAATGACCGACCTCGCCGTCGGTGATATGGCCTTTGATTTGTATGACCTCGAACCATGCAAGATTTCTGAGGGTCTTCGAGGCGGTTTTGATGCCTTGCTGGACAGCATCCTCCACGCTTTCCTTCGATGTTCCGACGATTTCAGTCACGCTGTAAACATGATCGGGCATTTTCAGTCTCCATTGGCGGGATCGCTGCTGGCATATGGGAAAACCTGCGTAGGCGTTCGAATTTCATGCCGCCGGGAAGAGAGTAACCAGCGGACCATCAGCGAGAAAAGGCTCGGAAAGTACCTGCACCCATTCATGCAAACCGAGCGAATGACGGAGATTTCGGGAAAGCCGCCGCTATATTGGCGCCCGGCACCGCTGTCAGTTCAGGTGACAAGCGGCGTTGCCTGGTATTTCCGCGACCGCTAATGTCTGGAAAACCCAGGGATTAACGCCATGACCGAAAATGTTCTGATCACCCGCTCCGGCGGCATTCAGGAAATCGCCTTCAACCGGCCGGAGAAGAAGAACGCCCTCACCCGCGCCATGTACGCCGCGGTGGTGGACGCGCTGCGGTCGGGCGACGCCGATCCGGCCGTGCGCGTCACGATTTTGACCGGAGTGGGGGACATCTTCACCTCCGGCAACGATATCAAGGACTTCCAGACCCGCGCCGCGTCGAATTCGGCCAGCGCGGCCTCCCCGTTTCTGGACGCGCTCTCCACCCTCGAAAAGCCGCTGATCGGCGCCGTCAACGGCGCCGCCATCGGCGTCGGCACCACCATGCTGGCGCATTGCGATCTGGTGGTCGCGGCCCGTTCGGCCCGGTTCGTCATGCCTTTCACCAGCCTGGGTCTGGTGCCGGAGGCCGGGAGTTCCCTGCTCTTTCCGCAATTGCTCGGCAATCAACGCGCCAGCGCCCTGCTGCTGTTGGGGGAGCCGATGACGGCCGAACAAGGCCTCCAATGGGGCTTCGTCAATCAGGTCGTGGAGGACGCCGATCTGATGGAGACCGCTCGGGGCCTGGCGCGGCGGATGGCGGCATTGCCGCCGGGGGCGATCCGTCAGACCAAGAAGCTGATCCGCCACGGCGCGCCGGAGACCACTGCCCGCATCGCTGAGGAACTGGAACTCTTCCGCGCCCGGTTGCAGTCCCCCGAAGCCGGGGAAGCCTTCGCGGCGTTCGTCGAGAAGCGGAAGCCCGATTTTTCGAAGTTCGAGTAGCGGTTATTCCGGCTTGCGGGTGCGAAGGCCCAACAGCCGGTAAATCGGGCAAAAACCCAGCACGGCCGTGGCGATCGGCAACACGCCGAGTATGCCCCAGATCGTGTGCGGCCAGGTGAAACACATCACGACCCCGATAATGCCGATCGCGAGGCGGATGAACCGGTCGGGTTCGCTAAGGTTCTTCTGCATGTTGCGTTCCTGCTTATACTCGCCCACGTTGAGATTGACGCTCCGGCAACGAAAACCCGTCATGGCGGGCGGAAGCCCGCCATGACGGTGGGGTGTATCCAGTGTGTCACTCTTTATACAGGCTGGTATGACGCTGACAGAATCAAACCTCCAGCGCGGCAACCCCCGGCAGCACTTTCCCCTCGAGCCACTCTAAAAACGCCCCGCCGGCCGTCGAAACATAGGACATCTTGTCGATCACACCGGCGTGGCGCAGCGCCGAAACCGTGTCGCCGCCGCCAGCCACGCTGCACAGCCCACCCATCTGGGTCGCCGTTGCAACCGCCTGCGCCAGGGCCACTGTCGCCGCGTCGAAAGGCGGCGTTTCGAACGCGCCCAAGGGCCCGTTCCACACCAGCGTCCGGATCGAGGGCAGCCGCTTCAGCAACGCCGCGACCGAGGCCGGGCCGACATCCAGGATCATCGTATCCGCCGGCACGGCCGTCACCGCGACCGTTTCCGTGACCGGGTTCGGCTTGAACTCCCGCGCCACCACCGCGTCGATGGGCAGCACGATCTCGCACCCGGCGGTTTTCGCTTGCGCCAGAATCTCGAGCGCGGTCGCATGCATCTCGGCTTCCTGCAAGGACTTGCCGACCCCGATGCCCTGCGCGGCCAGGAAGGTATTCGCCATCGCGCCACCGATAACGAGGATATTCACGCGAGTGACGAGGTTGCCGAGCAGTTCGAGCTTGGTCGACACTTTGGCCCCGCCGACGATCGCCACCACCGGACGCTCGGGGTGGCTGAGGGCCCGGTGCAGCGCCTCCAACTCCGCCTGCATGAGCCGGCCGGCATAGGATGGCAGGCAATGCGCCACGCCTTCGGTGCTGGCATGGGCGCGATGCGCGGCGGAAAAGGCGTCGTTCACGAACAGGTCGCCCAGGCTCGCCAGTTCGGCGGCGAAGGCCGGGTCGTTCTTTTCCTCGCCGGTGTGGAAGCGGGTGTTTTCCAGCACCAGCACGTCGCCGTTGCCCATCGCGCCCACCGCGTCGGTGGCAACGGCACCGATGCAGTCGGTGGCGAAGGCGACCGGGCGGTCCAGCACGTCCGCCAGGGCAGCCGCCACCGGCGCCAGCGACATCTCCGGCACGCGCTTGCCTTTGGGGCGGTCGAAATGGCTACAGACGATGACCTTCGCACCCTTGCCGGCCAGTTCCCGGATTGTCGGCGACAGGCGCTCAATCCGGGTCAGGTCGCTGATCTTACCATCGCGCACCGGCACATTAAGGTCCGCACGCAGCAGAACCCGATTCCCGGCGACGTCAACGCCATCGAGGGTACGAAAGCCCATCGTTATCACTCCGTTTGGTTCAGCGCGCGCCCATCAGGGCCGTGACATCGAGCATGCGGCAGGAGAAGCCCCATTCGTTATCATACCAACCCATAACCCGCGCCATCGCGCCGTCGACCACGGCGGTCTGCGTGGCGTCAAAGGTGCAGGATTCCGGCGTATGGTTGAAGTCGATGCCCACCAGCGGCAGCGTGTTGTAGCCGAGCACGCCGGCCAGTTCGCCCTTGGACGCATCCTGCATCGCGGCGTTGATCTCGTCCTTGGTCACCGGCTTGGCCAGGTTCACGTCCAGCGACACGATCGACACGTTCTGCACGGGGATACGAATGGCGGTGCCATCCAGCTTGCCCTTTAGCGCCGGGATCACCTGCCCGATCGAGCGCGCTGCGCCGGTCGAAGTCGGGATCGCCGAAACGCCAGCCGTGCGCGCCCGGCGCATGTCGCGATGCGACCCATCCAGCGTGTTCTGGTCATTGGTATAGGCGTGGATGGTGACCATGTAGCCGCGCAGAATGCCGAACCGGTCGTGCAGCACCTTCGCCATCGGCGCCAGGCAGTTGGTCGTGCACGACGCAGCCGAAATCACCGTCATGTCGGACTTCAGATCGGCGTTGTTCACCCCATAGACGATCATCGCGTCCACCCCGTCGCCGGGGGCGGAGATCAGCACTTTTCGCGCGCCGGCGCCGAGCAGCGGGGCGCATTTTTCCTTGCTGGTGAACTTGCCGGTGCATTCCATCACCACATCCGTGCCCGCCAGCTCCAGCTTCGCCGGATCGCGTTCGAACGTGACGGGGATCGGCCCATAGACCTTGCCGTTGTGGCGGAGCGTGATCGTGTTCCCCGACACCTCCACCTGACCGGCAAAGCGGCCATGGGCGCTGTCAAAGGCGAACAGATGCGCCGCCGATTCCATGGTCATGCTGGGCGAGGCATTGATGCGCGTGGGCACCAGGTCGGTGCGGCCGTGCTCCGCGATAGCGCGCAGCACCAGCCGTCCAATGCGTCCGAAACCATTAATCGCGACCGAAACGGTCATGGATGTTTGTTCCTCTTGCTCAGCCCAGTCGCTTCTGAACAGCAGCGACCACGGCTTCTGGTGTGATTCCGAAATAGCGATACAGCTCGTCGGCCGGCGCCGAGGCGCCATAGCCCTGCATGCCGATGAAAGTGCCGTCGCTGCCGATGATCCGTTCCCAGCCAAACGAGCAGCCAGCCTCGATCCCGACGCGCGGCGCGCCGCCGAGCACAGCGGCGCGGTAGTCATCGTCCTGCTGCGCGAACAACTCCCAGCTCGGCAGCGAAACCACCGCTACCGCGATGCCCTGGCCCGCCAGCATTTCCCGCGCCGTCATGGCCAACGATACTTCGGAGCCTGTGGCGATCAGCGTCGCCTGACGGGCACCATCGGCCTCCGCCAGCACGTAACCGCCGCGGGCCGAGCGGTTTTCCGCGATATCCGTCCGCAGTGTCGGCAGCGACTGCCGCGTCAGCACCAGCAGCGACGGGCCATCGGCGCGGCGAATCGCCAGCTCCCAGCATTCCGCGGTTTCGAGTGCGTCGGCCGGGCGGAACACGTACAAGCCGGGCATCGCGCGCAGGCTGGCCAGGTGCTCAACCGGTTGATGCGTCGGACCGTCTTCGCCCAGACCAATGGAATCATGCGTCAGCACATGGATCACCCGCTGGCGCATCAGCGCGCCGAGGCGGATGGCCGGGCGCATGTAATCGGTAAAGACAAAGAACGTGCCGGTATAAGGGATAATGCCGCCATGCAACGCCAGGCCATTGGCGCAGGCGGCCATGCCGAACTCGCGGATGCCATAATGGATGTAGCGCCCGGCGTAGTTACCCGGAGTGACGAAGCCCATCCCCTTGACCAGCGTCAGGTTGGACCCGGTCAAATCGGCCGAACCGCCCACCAGATCCGGAGTCGCCGGCACCAAAGCCTCCAGCGCCTTCTGGCTGGACTGGCGGGTGGCAATCTTCGGGCGGTTATCGGCGATGTCCTGTTTCAGGGCCTGCACGGCCTCATGCCAGTTGTCCGGCAGACGGCCGGCGATGGCCCGGTCGAAATCGGCGCGCTGGGCATGCCGGTTCAACCGCTTCAGCCAGCCGCGGCGCACGCCAGCACCACGCGTGCCAGCAGCGTGC
>CAIUPC010000046.1 GCA_903900905.1 uncultured Acetobacteraceae bacterium | reverse complement strand
GATGACGGTTTTTACGGGGGTGCCGCTCCTCCGTAAGCCATATGCGATCACCCTGCGATCGGCCGTTCGCGGATTTCTGGCACCTCGCTTGCCCGGCTGCTAGCGGACCTTCACAGACCGTATTTCGCGAATAACGCCGCAACCTGATCGTCACTGGCCCATTCACCGCGACGCGCGGCGGCCAGCTCCTGCTCCAATTCAACCCGCTCTTGCTCGTTCAGTTTGGTGGCCGGCTGACTGAATAAGCGCGCACGATCCGTCATCTCCGCAGCGATGACATTCTGCCGGTCTGCCGGCAACACTGACACCGCGGCAACAGCGTCGGCGAGGCGTTTGAGAGATGGGTCATGCGTCGATTATAATGGCACGGAAACTTCGCGCCCACTCCAAACGGCGGAGGGTATCGAGGCATGCGACCAAAGGCGCATTTGCACTGGCGTATCCCCAATAAACACGAAGGCCGAAAAGGCGCGCGGCACAAATCCCGAAGAACCTCACCAGGGTGGGGAGGTTCCAACATTTCATGGCCTTATCGAGCTCTTCAGCCCCCCACCCCCAAAGCCCCGCGCAGATCCTGCACCACCTTCGCGGCCGAACGCGTCCGCCAGCCGACACGCTGGCCGATGGGGGTGTTCTCGACCTCGGGATAGACCTTGCACGACACGAACACCGGCCCCGGTCCGGCCAGAATGCCCGGCAACGCTTCTGTAAACGCCTCGATATCCTCAAAATTCATCGCCCGCGGATAGCCCGACGACCGCGCGATTCCGGCGTAATCGACGTTCTTGGCCCCCGGTACCGGCTGCCCGCCGGTCGTGGCATAGACCTCATTATCCAGAATGAAATGATAGAAATTCGCCGGCGCCTGCTCCGCGATTGTCGGCAGTTGCCCGAGGCTCATGAGAATATCGCCCTCGGAATCAAACAGCACCACCCGCTTATCCGGCTGCGCCAAAGCCAGCCCCAACCCAAACCCGGCATGCCCGCCCATCGCCGGATCGCCCAGCGGAATGTCCAAAGCGGTGTCGGAGTTCTGGATCCAATGCTTCCCGCCCCGGCCGGAGATAACAATCGCATCGCCGCGATGCGCCGCGAAGACTTTCAGCAATTCAGCTGTGTGCATCATGGTACGATCCCCTTACCGGTTGAAGCCGTGGAATTCATCGCCGACGAGAACCACGACCGGCTTCTGCGTGCGTTCCGCCTGCGCGAAAGCAATCGATATGCGGTCGGAGTCGGCATCATTCTCCACCAGATAGAACGGAATATCGAAGGCCATCAGAAACCGTTCCGTGTAATGCGCCACCGTGTCGGTGATCACCCCGTGCCGCGTGTAGCCGCGATAGCCCACCATCAGCACCACCGGCACGTTCAGCCCCATCAGCCAGCCGCGAATGGAATCGCCCGATTCCAGCATGCCGGTGTTCTGGATCAGGATCATCGGCTTGCGCCCGCCCGCGAACAGGCCGGCCGCGATCGAGCACGCATGCCCCTCCCGCGTCACGCCGATCAGGCGCAGGTCCGGGTCGGCTTTCATGAGCAGATAGAGCCAGTTGGTCTCGCTGTCCGGCAGCCAGACGATGTCGGTGACACCGTTGGTCTTCATCTGGCGCATCACCGTCTCCGGGCTCAGCGCATTGGCCTCGGTCATCGGAACTCTCCCCTCCCCGGCCGGGTTTGTCGGCGGGCTTGCGCGAAGCTAACATCGTCCCGCGACAATCGACCAGAGGGGAGCCGCCATCATGAGCCTGACATTCAAAGCCGGGGATATGACCATCCACCGGATCATCGAAATGGAGTGCGGCTTCACCCCCGCGCTGGAATTCCTGCCCGGCCTGACCAAAGAGGTGCTGGACGAGAACCGTCACTGGCTCGCGCCCTCGGCGCTGGATGCCAATGACAACCTGGTGCTCTGCTTCCAGGCCTATGTCGTGCAGGTCGGGAAATACAACATCCTGGTCGATAGCTGCATTGGCAACGACAAGGACCGCGCCGCGCGGCCGCTGTGGAACCGCAAAAAAGACACCGCCTTCATGGATGGGTTGAAGCGGGCCAATCTGACGCCGGCCGACATCCATTTCGTGATGTGCACCCATCTGCATGTCGATCATGTCGGCTGGAACACGAAGCTGGAAAACGGCCGTTGGGTCCCGACCTTCCCGAATGCGCGGTATTTGTTTTCGAAGACCGAGCTCGATTTCTGGATCGCCGAGAACGAGAAGTCGCCGCTGCCGGTCATCATCGACAGCGTCATTCCCATCGTGGAAGCGAAGGCCTGCGACCTCGTGACCAGCGACTACCAGCTGAATGATCTGGTGACCCTGCTGCCGACGCCGGGCCACACGATCGACCATTATGCGGTGCAGCTGGGCAAGGGCGGGCGCGACGCGGTGATCACCGGCGATCTGATCCACACCCCGCTACAGGCGTTGTACCCGGATCTGGCGATGCGGGTGGACTATGATGGCAAGCAGTCATCGGCGACGCGGCGGATGTTCCTGGAGAAATACGTCGACACCAACACCCAGTGCTGCTTCGCGCATTTTCCCTCCCCCTCGCGCGGCTATGTGAAGCGCTGGGGCAATGGGTACAAGTGCGAATACATCACGGATTGAACCGGATTCGAACTGTAAATGGGTGAAACCCCGGGCGGGTTCCGCTGACCATAAACCTCCGTCATCCCCGGGCTTGTCCCGGGGACCAAGGTTTCCGCAGGTGCCGCGATTGGTCCCCGGGACAAGCCCGGGGATGACGGAGGTTTTTTTGCCGGGGATGACGGGGGTTTTTACGCCCGGGATGACGGGGGTTTTTACGCCGGGGATGACGCGGCCGAATTGAGCCGCGGCGATCGGGTTTAATGCAGGACCGTCACATTCAAAAGGCCCCGGCGCGGTGCCTTCCGGCACCGCCCCTGCTGCTTCATCCCGATGAGCCGGTTCTTACTTCACCGATGTAATCGCATTCCGGTTCTGCGCCCAGGCTTCCGCGGTCACGCCGGGATCAACCGGACGCGACTTGCCATAGCTGATGGTCTCGATCCGGCTGCCAACAACGCCATGCGCGACCAGGTAGGACTTATCCGCGTTCGCGCGCCGCTGGCCGAGCGCGAGGTTATACTCCTCGGTGCCGCGTTCGTCGCAATTGCCGGCCACCCAGACGCTGACGCTGGGGTTGCGCTGCATCCACTCCGCCTGACGATCGAGCGTGCCGCGGGCCTGGTCGCTCAGGGTGCTGCGGTCGGTCGCGAAGAACACCTTGTCGCCAGCCGACTGCACCAGATCTTCCTGCGAGCCCGGAACCGCCTGGCCAGGACGCCCACCGGCGCCCGCGCCGCCCAGACCGCCCGAGCCGATACCGCCCGCGCCGCCCGCATTGGCTCCGCCAGCGCCGTTCTTGTTGGCGTCGTCGTTCGAAGAACAGGCCGCGAGCAACGCCGCGCCGGCCAAACACGCCATGGTCCAGGATTTCATGAGGGTCTCCCGCCCCGAATCGGGGCATGCTTCACGTTCGCAGCCGTTGCTAGCGCTTCACGCCCGCGTCGCACAAATGCGAAGTGCAAGCGGAAGCCGTGACGGTTCAGCTACTGCCAATCAGCACCCCGGTCGCGAACACCAGCGCCCCGCCAAACGCGACCTGCAACGCCGCCGACAGCGGCGGCGTATCCATATATTTCCAGCGGATCCAGGAAATAAGGCCGAGTTCCAGCACCACCACGGCGATCGCGACCACCGTCGCGGTGTAGAAGGACGGGATCAGGAACGGCAGCGTATGGCCGATGCCGCCCGCGGTGGTCATCAACCCGCAGATCAGGCCCCTGATCCACGGCGCCCCGCGGCCGGTGAGGCTGCCGTTATCGGACAACGCCTCCGCGAAGCCCATCGAAATGCCGGCCCCGAGCGAGGCCGCCAGACCGATGATGAACGCGTCCCAGGATTTGCCGGTCGCGAAAGCGGCGGCGAAAACCGGCGCCAGGGTGGACACCGACCCGTCCATGAGGCCGGCGAGACCCGGCTGGATCACCCGCAGCACGAAGGACCGCCTGGCATGGTCGTCCTCATGCGCGCGGACGTCGTCGGGGAGGTTCTTTTCCCGGATGCCCTCGGCCATATGCTCATGGCGCACTTCCGCGTCCGCCAGATCGCCCAGCAGCTTGCGGATCGACACATCCTCACTGCGGCCGGCGGCCTTGCGGTAAAAGCTCTGGGTTTCAACCTCCATGCTCTCGGCCAGTTGGCGTACGGCGTCGAGTTGCAAGGGCTGGATCTGCCAGACCGGCTTGTGATGGATGAAGCCGCGCACGTCCTGGCGGCGGACCAACGGGATATGTTCGCCGAATTTCTCCCGATACAGATCGAGCAGCATGCGGCGGTGTTCCGCCTCTTCCCCCGCCATCTCGGTGAACAATTGCGCGCTGCCGGGATACTCGGCACGCAGGCCTTCCGCGATGTCGACGTAGATGCGCCCGTCCTCTTCCTCATTGGCAATGGCGAGAGCGAGGATTTCGCGTTCGGTCAGATCGGAGAAGTTGCGCATGGCCCGGTATTTGGCATTTTGCTGCGGCGCGTCAAGCGTTTCCCGCAGCAGGGTGATTGCATTTGGTGGTTGTTTTCCTTCCCCATTGGGCGATGATGCTCAAAACCGTCATCCCCGGGCTTGTCCCGGGGACCAAGGTTTCCAACAGTGCCGCGATTGGTCCCCGGGACAAGCCCGGGGATGACGCGGAATGGGACTGCCTCGGCCCCGGATCCAAATGCGATTATCCGGTTTCCCGCAGCTGTCACGATTGACAAGCGCCGGCTTCACCCGGAGCGTGGCCGGCAATGAGCACACAAACCCGCTTCTCCCTGCTGGCCCCCTTCCGCGTGCCGGCCTTCCTGATGCAATGGCCGGCGGACTTGCTGACGAATTGCGGGATCGAGATGGAGATCCTGATCCTCGGCTGGTACGTGCTGGTGGAAACGCAGTCGGTGCTGCTGCTGACCGTGTTCGGGGCGCTGCGCTATCTGGGCACGCTGATCGCGCCGCTGTTCGGCATGGCGGGCGACCGGTTCGGCCATCGCAACGTGCTCTGCGCCATGCGCGCGACCTACGCGACCCTGGCCGTGGGCATGACGGTGCTGGCCTTCGCCGATTTGTTGGGGCCGGTGGCGATCTTCATCGCCGCGACTCTGGCCGGGCTGGTGCGGCCATCGGATCTCGCGATGCGCAACGCCCTGATCGCGGTGATCATGCCGCCGGAGCAGCTGATGGGCGGCATGGGCGTGGCTCGCACCACGGCCGATTGCTCCCGCATTTTCGGGCCGCTGCTGGGGGCCGGGCTGCTGGCGGTGGCCGGGATGGGGCCGGCCTATCTGGTGATCTCCCTGTTCTACACCGGCGGCCTGATCCTGACCGGCATGGGCGGGGCCGGGCTGGCGCATCGCCGCGCCGCCGGCGTGGGCACGCTGACCTTCACGCGTGAGGTCATGGAGGGTCTCAGCTTCGTCTGGCGCACGCCTTGCGCCCATGCCGGGATGTGGCTGGCGGTGCTGGTCAACGCCACCGTCATCCCGCTGACCGGCGGCCTCATGCCCTATATCGCGCGCGATGTTTACCATCTTGATCGCATCGGCCTGGGCGTGCTGGCCGCGTGCTTTTCTATCGGCTCGTTGCTGGGCTCGATCTCCGTCAGCCTGTTCGGCCAGGCCATGCCGGCGGCGCGGGTGATGATCCTGGCCACGCTCGCCTGGTGCGTGGTGGTGCTGCTGTTCGTGCTCATGCCCAACCCCATCGCCGGCGCCATCATGCTGGTGGGATCGGGCGCGGCGCAGAGCTTCTGCATGGTGCCGCTGGCGGTGATGCTGCTGCGCGTCTCCGGGGAGCAATACCGCGGCCGGGTCATGGGCGTGCGCATGTTCGCCATCTACGGCCTGCCCCTCGGCCTGCTGCTCGCCGGCGAACTCATCCAACTGATCGGCTTTACCGCCATGGCCGTCAGCTATTGCGTGTTCGGGCTGCTGGCGACGCTGGCCATTGCCCTCTGGTGGCGGCGGGCGATCTGGCCGCTCGACGCGCAAGGGAACGCGGCCCGGTAGCGGCGCGCGATGAGCCAGACCACAACGGCCCGGGGCTCCTTTTTCACGCCCTTCCGGGTGCGCGGCTTCCTGTTCCAGTGGCCGGCGGATCTGCTGACCAATTGTGGCATCGAGATGGAAATCCTGATGCTCGGCTGGTTCATCCTGACCGAGACGCAGTCGGTCCTGCTGCTGACCGTATTCGCCGCCTTGCGCTACCTGGGCACGCTGGTCGCACCCGCCTTCGGCATGGCCGGGGACAAATATAGGCATCGGCTGGTGCTCTGCGCGATGCGCGCGACCTATGTCGTGGTAGGCGCGGTGATGACGCTGCTGACCTTCACCGGCGCCCTGGGGCCAACGCCGATCTTCGTGGCGGCGACGGTTTTGGGGGTGATCCGGCCGTCGGACCTGGCGATGCGCAACGCCCTGATCGCCGCGATCATGCCGCCAGAGGCGCTGATGGGCGCGATGGGCACCGCCGGCACCACATCCGATTGCTCCCGCATTCTCGGCCCGCTTGCGGGGGCGGGGATCATCGCCGCCCTCGGGATGGGCCCGGCCTATCTGGTCATCACGCTCTGCTACGCGATCGCGCTGGCGCTGACCGCGATGGGCGGCAAGGGCCTGGCCCACCGCCGCGCCGCCGGCATTGGCCAGGCGTCGTTCGCGCGGGAGGTGATGGAGGGCATGCGCTTCGTCTGGCACACGCCCTGCCTGCACGCGGGGATGTGGATCGCGGTGCTGGTCAATGCCACCGTGATCCCGCTGACCGGCGGGTTGATGCCCTATATCGCGCGGGATGTTTACCATCTGGACCGGTTCGGCCTGGGCTGCCTGCTGGCCTGCTTCTCCTTCGGCGCCTTTTGCGGCTCGGTCGCGGTGTCGGTGATCGGGCAGAGCCTGCCGGCCGCCCGCACCATGATCCTGGCGGTGCTGCTCTGGTGCGTGATGGTGCTGATCTATGTCCATATGCCCAACCCGGTTAGCGCCGGCGTCATCCTGGTGTTGGCCGGGATCGCGCAGAATTTCTGCCAGGTGCCGCTGTTCGCGATGCTGCTGCGGGTCTCCGGCGAGCAATACCGCGGCCGCGTCATGGGGGTGCGGATGATGGCCATCTATGGCCTGCCGCTCGGTCTGCTCACCGCCGGGGTGCTGATCGAGCGGGTGGGCTTCACCGCTTTGGCGACCGGCTATTGCCTGTTCGGGCTGGCGGCCACGCTGGCCATCCTGGCCTGGTGGCGCGCCGCGATCTGGCCCCTGACCGCCGAGGGCAACCGGCTCAGCCGCCCATCCCGGCCCTGATCGCGTTGCCCAATAGGGTGGTGAAGGCCGGGTTTTCCCAGGGGCCGCGCTCGGTCGTGGTGGCGGCGCTGGTGGCCGGGGTGTGGCAATGGCCCAGCGCGAAGTAGGTCACGGCGCCGACCCCGACTTGGGTTGTGTAGCCCAGCACCCGGGTTTGGCCGTCGGGTTGGAGCGAGGTATCGGCCCCGTACAGCGCGGCGACGCTGTCGGAGACCACGTCCGGGCCGTAGCTGGCGGTCAGCAGGATCCGCGCGGTTTCGGGGGCCTGGAGTTCGACGAAATAGGGCTCGTCCGCGACCTCAAACCCCGCGCCCAACCCTTGGGTGATGGGGTGGTTGGGGTCAGCGACATCGACCCGGAAGCGGCAGAAGGGCGGATGCGTCAGGAAGAAGCCGCCGAGCAGTGCGTGATGCGCGGTTTTGACGGTGCGGCGCTGGCGGTGACCCTCCACCCGTTCGGCGCGGCCGCCGCTGGTGCCGTGCAGCCCGAGCCAGTGGCCGCCGGCCTCCAGCCAGGCGCTTATGGCGGCGCATTGGGCCGCATCCGGGTACGGGCCGGCGACATAGGTGATCAGCAGCCGTGAGACCGGGAGCCATTTGCCGATATCGGCGTAGTCGTTGGCGACGGAGGCCTGGATGTTCTGCTCCGCCAGCAGGGTCAGCAGGCGGAGGCGGGCATAGTCATGGTCGTGCCCGGCGCTGGCGCCGGCGGGAAAGCCGCCGGTGATGAGGTGCGCCCGTTGATGGGTCATTGGCGTTGCTCCCTGGTTGGTGGGGGTTGGGAGGTGTTCTTACGGCATGGGAGGGCGGGATGCGCAAGCCGGATACAGCCCATCGTCATGGCGGGTGGAGGACCGCGGCTTTGCTGACCGCACCCGTCAAAGCCTGGGCGTCCTGCCGGCGCGGACCATGACAGGGTCGGGGCGCCACGCAATCGATGTTTATGCCGGTTGGGACAGGCCGCCCTCCCCCGGCCTGTCAGGCCACCATTTGCGTTCATCTGCGGTTTTTCTTTCTGCTTGGGTGGATGAGGGTCTCCGCCGGATGGGGGGTGATTCGATTTGGAACCGCGGATGAACGCAAATGAACGCGGATGGTTCGGGGGGCTCGCGGGATTGTGCCTCTGTTTTCGTTGCTGAAGCGCGGAATGTCTTCGGTTTCCTCTGGCCCGGGTCATTTCAGGGTGGCGAGTTGGGCTTCAATTTTGGGAATCCAGCCGAGCCGGTTCGCGTCGAGACGGTTGGCCGCTGCCAGCGGTTTCAAGATCGCCAGTGCCGCCCGCAGATGTCCCTTGCTTTTTGCCGGATCGAGCGTGGCGAGACGCCAATGCGGCACCACCGAAAACACCAGCGCGGGCACGTTGTCGGGGTTGCGCGCGATCAACCCGTCATAGGCCGTGAGCCAGATCCATGGTCGAATCCTCCGGTGTTGTTGGAATTTCAATCACCGCAGGGACTGCGCGCCGCCGCCCCTCGCACAGCCCGGCTTGGGGTATTTGACGCGAAGCCGATGAGACGGCCAGGGGCGGGGGTGCGGATTTGGCGCTGCTGAACGGGCAGCGACCGTGTCGCGCGCGTGAGCCGGTGTGGGTCAGGCCGGGGAGGTTCGCCTCCCAGATGGCAGCCGGAACCCCGGTGACCGCCGGCAGGACAATCTTGTCCGCCGGCGCGGAGGCCTTCTTCGGCCAGCGATGGTGCCGGTGTGTCCATGGTTATGCAGGTCTGTGTTAACCCAGATCGTCATCCGCCGCTGGCGGCAATTCGGTCAGGCCGGCGTCTTCCTCGTAATTGGCCGACATCGTTTCTTCGACGATCAGGACCCCGTGCCCGGTCAGGCGCTGCAAATCCCATTGTGTGACCCAGGATTTGATATATTGGCGCATCGTGCGGGTCGCCATCCGCTCCCCCGCGGTCAGAGCCGGGGTCGGCCAGTCATACGCCACTTCGTAAATTTCGCGCAATCGCAGGCAGGCGCGGGCCAGTTCTTCGGCACCAGGATTGCGCAAGCGGTGGTTACGCACGACATCGCCAATATGATGGATCGCGGCCCGGGCGGCATTGGCTTCTTGCGGGCGGCCCTTCAAGGCCAGACGTTCCGGTAATTTTACATCGTCCTGGCGGTGGTCGATCACGGCGCTGACGAAATCGTCCGTGATCGCATAGGCCACTGCGATGCCGGGGAAGCCGCTGGCGCCGTCCAGGCCCAGCCAGTCGCTCAGCCTTGTATAGGCCATGGCACGCTGCAACGGGGTGTAGCGGCCGATGAGTTCAACTTCATCGAGCAATATGCACCAACCGGCGAACCCCGCCGCCCGGAACAGGCACGATACGAAGCGAATCCGTTGTTCCGCCAATGCCGCTGCTGGCGGCATTTTCAGGTCGAACAGCCGCCCGGCGCCGATAGCCGACAGCGCCAGGCGCAATGAGGCCGCGGTCAAAGGCGTGCCGGAGAGAAACCGTTCACAGCGGCGCAGGGTCTCCGCCTGGGTCGAGGCCCGGCGCGCCAGATGCACGATCGCGGCGAACACAGGCGCGAAACCGGCGCCAGGTTCGCGGGCATCCTGTTCCAGCGCGTCCGCCTTATCGGGGGATTCGCGCAAGATGGCCAAGGCGGCGGCGATCGGGCTTTCGTGGCCCGCGGGCAGCGATGCCCCGCGAATCGCGGCCTCGAACACCCGCGCCGCATCGGCCAGCGGCGTTTCTTTGCTGACCACCACCCGGCTGACAACGAAATTCTGGCCGCGTGCGACCTCCGCCAGATAGCCCAGGAAATGGGATTTTCCGGACCCAAAACCACCGGCGATGCCAAGGCCGGGCCGGGTTCCGCCCGCGGACCAGACGGAGGCCAGCAAGGCATCGAACGCTTGTTCGATGCCGCTTTCCTCGGTCCCCATCAGACGCACGGCGGCGCGGTTGGGAACGCCGGCCCGCAGGGCTTCAATGGCGGTGCGCGCGTCGAGGTTCATAACGTCACCTTGACCAGCGGGGCCAAGGGATTCTGCCGATCGCCGGGACGCACATCGGGCCAGATTCGCATTTCCAGGGCCTTGTAATTGTCGAGGGTTCGTTTCGCCTCCCCGGCGATCAGCGACTGGTCCGCCAGTACGAGAACAAACAGTCCGGGTAAGTGCTCGATATCGTCGACGAGTTCGCGCAGCACCTCATACAGGTCCATCACGGCGGCCGGGGTATAGCGCGGCATGCCTTCGGCTTTGGGATGCGTGCGCAAAGCGTGCCGGATATCCAGGGTCAACAACAACCCGGGCCTGCCGAGTTTACGCAGCCAGTGGCATAGCGAAACCAGCATCGCGCGCGCATTGGTGCGGCCGATACGGCTGCCGATATCGAACTGCCGCAGCGTGGCGGCGGCGGTCTTCTCACCATAAAGCCAGCCGAGCACCGGGGATTCCCCGCCTGCCATGGCCACATCCGGTTCCAGCCGGCTGACGCAGAGCTGCATCATCGCGGCGCGAAAATCCTGCACCATCGCGGCATCGGCCCAGATATCCTGGCTTAACCACTGATCCCGCGCCCGGCTGAGCAAATTCGGCGCGATACCAAAATGGGCTGACAATTCGGCCAGCGAGAACGCCGCCCCCGCCTCCGGCCAGTCGTAGCCGTTGGTGGTGAACAGCGATTCCACGTAGCTCTGCGTCAGCTTGTCCCAGGGCAGCCAGCGGGCCAGCGCGAAAAACAGATCCTGCAACATATGCAGCCGGGTCTGCCCGGCATCGGCATGCGCGGTCAGCATGCCGTAACGATGCGCCAGATCGGTGACGCCGCGCGCGATGCGTGGCGCGCTTTCCTCCCCGGCCATGACGAATTTAACCGCTCCGCCGCCGGAGGGCAGGTAGGTCTGAAAATACTCGCGATCAATCGTTTGCAGCCAGTCCGCCAGCGGCAAGGCCTGCAATTCGATCGTTTCCATGGCGTTAATCCGTTATGAAGCGGATGGCATAGAAATCATGCTGCGCCCCGGTTTCATCGAAGGCCGCGAGGCGCTTGGCACCCTTGGTGCCGGTCGATCCGCCGAGTTCGAACCGTTGCCCCTTGCCGGTGCGGGATTCCGGCAGGCGATTCAGGCGCAGCATGTCGCAGAGGAATTCCTCCAGCGGATAATCCACTGCAGCCTGGGGCCACAGCGTCAGCACCTCGTGCAAATCGGTCAACGCGATCAGCGGGCCGTCCCCCTTCTGGGCCGGCTGCCAGCTCGGGGCGAGTATGGAGTACGCCTTGAGCAGGCGGTCGAGGAACGCCCGCGCATTGAACCGGTTGGGCCGCTCCTGCAATTTCTTCAGTTCGGCGACCAGCACGGTGGGACGGATGCGCCGCTCCAGCTTGCGGCCGATACGCACGGCCTGGGTGCGGGCTTCCAGGCGCAAGACGACGGGGTAGGCGGTGATCCGGCCCTCCCGCTGCATCAGCATAACCCCTGCCTCCCGCGCGGCAGCGGCCAGTTCGCTGAGATAACGGCCGTCGGAGAAGGCGTCCGCGGCCTCTATCGGCGGCGCCTCCGCGACCCCATCCACCGCGGCGGTAAGCCGATCGGCGTCCTGGCGTAAGGCGGCGGTGGCAGCCGGGAAGGTGGTGACGGTGCCTTCCTGCGCGGCTTTGCGCAGACGGCGGGCGGAGCGTAACGCCGCCGTGGCGTGACGCTCAACGGCGGCAAGCTGCTCTTCCCAGGCGGACAGAGCGGCTTCCAGGGTTGGGGTCTCTGTGTTGGTCATAAGGCGACTATGCGGGGCCGCCCGAGTCCTGCCAAGGCGCCGATTTGCCGCCCAACCCAATCCCGCTAAACTAGGCGGTATGCCCAACACCAACGGGCCACGCCAACACTTAAAAGGACGAGACGTATGGGCAAGAGAATCGCGGTTGTCGGCGCCGGGGCCGTCGGTGGTTACGTGGGCACCCACCTCGCCGCGGGGGGCCATGACGTCACTTTGATCGATCCCTGGCCGGCGCATATCAATCGCCTCAAGAGCCACGGCATGGAAATCTTCGGCATGACACCGGAAGAGCGCATGACCCAAAAGGTCAACGCCATCCATTTGACCGAGGTGCAGCAGCTCGCCAAGCAGAAGCCCATCGATATCGCGTTCATTTCGGTGAAGTCGTACGACACCGTCTGGGCGACGCAGATGATCGCGCAGTACCTGTCCGCTTCCGGCTGCGTGGTGTCCATGCAGAACTGCATCAATGAAGAGCGCGTCGCCAGCGTCGTCGGCTGGGGCCGCACCCTGGGCTGCATCGTCACCGGCGGTGTCGGTGTCGATCTGTACGAGCCCGGACACATCCGCCGGGGCTATGCCAAGCGGGCCGATATCACATCGTTCTATATTGGCGAGCCCAGCGGCCTGATCACGAAGCGCGCGGAAGAGATCGCGGACATCATGAGTTGCGTCGATGCGTCGAAGGCGACCGACAATCTCTGGGGTGAGCGTTGGACCAAGCTCTGCGTCAACGGCATGCGCAATGGCGTGTCCGCCGCGACCGGCATGGGCGGTAATGCCCGCGACCAGCATGACGCGGTCCGCCGCATCTGCATCCAGCTCGGCGGCGAGTCCGTCCGGGTTGGTCAGGCGCTCGGCTACAAGCTGGGCAAAGTGGGCGCCCTGCCGTTTGAGATGCTGGCCAAGGCGATGGAGGGCGACAAGACGTCCTATGATCAGGTCTCCGAACTGATGATCCATGGCGGCGCCGGCCAGGCGGAGCGCAGCGACTACCAGCGCCCCTCAATGGCGCAAGACATGGAAAAGCGCCGCCGCACCGAGATCGAGTTCATGAACGGCTTCATCGCCAGCCAGGGCGCGAGTGTCGGCGTCGCGGCGCCAACGCATGAGATGCTGACCCGCCAGGTGCTGCGCGTGGAACGCGGTGAGATCGAGGCCCGGCCGGAGAACGTGCTCGTTAACAGCTGAGACGGGAGACGACGCGGTTTTTGCAGGCGACGGATCCGACTGCAAAAACCGTCATGGCCGTTCAGTAGCCGTCATTGCCGTTCGAAAATCGCCGTCGCCGTTCAAAAGCCGTCATCCCCGGGCTTGTCCCGGGGACCAAGGTTTCCGACAGTGCCGCGATGGGTCCCCGGGACAAGCCCGGGGATGACGGTTTTTCAAGCCCACAGACAACAAATGTTTCAAGCCCGGGGACGACGGGTTAAACGCGATGTCGCCAGACTCAAAACAAGAGGGGGGAGACACACATGAACCAACCGGCCGCCTACGAACGCTTTCGCGCCTTGCACACCACCGGCTGTTTCATGATGCCCAATGTCTGGGACGGCGCCTCCGCCGTCCTGATGAAAGCCGCCGGATTTCAGGCCATCGCCACCAGCTCAGCCGCCATCGCCTTCGGCCTCGGTCGGCAGGACGGGATCCACGCCGTCAGCCTGGCGGACTCCGTCGCCAACGGCACGCTGATGGCCAACCTCACCGCCTTACCGGTGAACGGCGATCTGGAAGACGGCTATGGCCCCTCGCCCGAGGATTGCGCCCTCACCGTGCGGACCGCCATCGCCGGCGGCCTGGCCGGTCTGGGCATTGAGGACACAACGGCCGATCCCGCGCAGCCCATCCATGATTTCGATACGGCGGTGGCGCGGATGCGCGGCGCGGTGGCGGCGGCGAAAGGCCGCATTCTGCTGACCGGGCGGACCGACAACTTCATCATGGGCCGCCCCGATCTGGACGACACCATCCGCCGCCTG
>CAIUPC010000045.1 GCA_903900905.1 uncultured Acetobacteraceae bacterium | reverse complement strand
CTCAATGTTCTGGTTTTCCTGACGCTGGATCTTCACCTCCCGCGGCAGCGCGGCCAGATCGGCTTTTTGCTGTTCGGTGAGCTGCGGACCCTGCATGTGCTTGGCCAGCCGTTCCGCCTGCCAGCCCGGCTTGAGCGCCGCGGCCCATGCCGGATCGGTCGGGATATCGTCGCGGATGTCGATCGCCGACGGGGTGCGCTGGAACACATAGAGTGCCTTCGCCGCCCGGCCGACACGCGGGATGATCTGCACGGCGGAGGCGCCGGTGCCGATAATGCCCACGACCTTGTCCTTGAGGTTGGACAGATCGCGCCCGGTATAAGCGTAGTCGAAGCGCGAGGTATGGAAGGAATGGCCCTCGAACGTCTCCATCCCATCGATGCGCGACAGCTTCGGCTTCGACAGCGTGCCATTGGCGCAGATCACGAACTGCGCCGACAGGTTGTCGCCCCGATCCGTCGTTAACCGCCAGAGCTTCGCTTCCTCATCCCAGACCGTGGAGGTGATGGTGGTCTGGAAGACGGCCAACTCATAGAGGTTGTATTTGCGCGCGATCGCCTGGCAATGCGCGAAGATCTCAGGCCCCTTGGCGAAGTAGCTGCCGGGCACATAGCCCAATTCGTCGAGCAACGGCAGGTAATCATAGGCCGAGACGTCGCAGGCGGCGCCGGGGTAGCGGTTCCAGTACCAGGTGCCGCCGACATCGCCACCGCGTTCCACGAGGCGGATGCTTTCGACTCCACGCTCCCGCAGGCGCGCCGCGGTCAGCAGGGCGGAGAAGCCGCCGCCAATGATCAGGCATTCGACGGTGTCATTGAGCGGCTCGCGCTCGATCACGGTCTCGACCCAGGGATCGACCTCGTACTTGGCGAGTTCGCCGGTCAGTTCCGAGGTGTACTGGGCGCGCCCATCAGGGCGGAAACCGAGGCGCAGATCGCGCTCTTCGGCGAATTTGCGCTTGATCTCGTCGTAGTATTCCTGCGGCTGATCGGTCGGGCGCAGCGGGTCGAAGGCCACGCGGACGGCGTATTTGTTAGGGTCCTGTACGCGCTTCTCGGACGGTTTTTCCAGTGTGCTGGACATGCGGTCTTTCCTCGGTTTCGTGCCTCTGTACGGTCCGGCCGGGAGGGGATACCGATTGGTATCGCGAACCACTGGCCGGTGCGATCTGCATCCCGTTAGGTTAACCGGCAATCCGGGGACTCTGCAACTTTCCGTAAACAGAGGGCCTTCCGGTTGCCTCCAGAAGGTATGCAACGTTATATAGTAACCATGATCGACCCGCTCGCCCCGACCGCCAGCGCTGCCGCCCGCCTGTTCCTGGCCGGGGCGATGCTGGCCGTCATCTGGCTCGCCGTGGCCTGGGCAATCGCATGACCCCGCCACCGATAACGCTCGACCATCTGACGCTGCGCCATGGGGAGCGGACGGTCGTCAGCAATCTCAGTGGCGTGTTCGCCCCCGGCAGTATGACCGCGCTGACCGGCGATAACGGGGCCGGCAAAACCACCCTGCTGCGGGCCCTGGCCGGGCTGCATCCGGTGGCCGGCGGCCGTATCGATCGCGGTGGCCTCGCACCCGCCGACATCGCGATGCTGCCACAGGTCAGCGAACTGGATCGAACCTTTCCCATCACCTGCCGCGATGTCGTCGCCCTCGGCCTGGCCGGCCGTGTCGGCGCGTTCACCGGAATCGGCCTGGCCCAGCTGCGCCAGGCCGAGGCCGCTTTGGCTGCCGTCGGCCTCCCTAATCTCGGCAACCGGGGTATCGGCGCATTATCGGCCGGGCAATTCCAGCGGGTGCTCTTCGCCCGCTTGATGCTGCAGGACGCGCCGGTGCTGTTGCTCGATGAGCCGTTCAGCGCCGTTGACACCACCACCGCCCATGATCTGCTGGCCATTCTGCGCCGCTGGCATCGCGAGGGGCGCACGATCATCACCGTCCTGCATGACCTCGATATGGTGCGGGCACATTTTCCCGACACGCTCTGCCTGGCGGGGGCCGATACCGTCTGGGCGCCCTCGGTCTGGACGCCGCGGGAAGCCGCGTGATCTACGATCTGCTGGTGGCGCCGTTCGCGCTGGGATTCATGCGCCGGGCGCTCGCGGGCTGCCTGGCGCTGTCCTGCGCCGCGCCGCCGCTCGGCGTGTTTCTGGTGCTGCGGCGCATGAGCCTCATGAGCGACGTGATGCAGCACGGGGTTCTGCCAGGAATCGCACTGGGCGCGGCGGTGGCCGGGCTGTCGGTCTGGGCGATGGGGCTGGGCGGCGTGCTGGCCGGGCTGATCGTGGCGCTGCTGGCCGGTTGGCTGTCACGCGGCCATGGCGCGCGGGAGGACAGTCAGCTCGCCGGTGTCTACCTGATCGCATTGGCCCTTGGCGTGGCCTTGATCTCCGCCCAACGGGGCATCGACCTGACGCATGTGCTGTTCGGCAGCGTGCTGGCGGTGGACGACATGGCGCTGTTCGCGATGGCCGGCGTTGCGACGATCGCGCTGCCGGTGCTGGCGCTGATCTGGCGGCCCTTGATCCTGGAGAGTCTCGACCCTGGCTTTCTCGCCGCCACCGGCGGCCGGGGGGCGGTCTGGCATGCGCTGTTTCTGGCGCTGGTGGTCTTATGCGTTGTCTCGGGTTTCGTGGCCCTCGGCACGCTGATGTCCGTCGGCTTGATGATGCTCCCGGCAATCGGCGCCCGGCACTGGTCCGCCTCGCTGGCGGGGCAAATCCGGGCCTCCGTCGTGCTGGCTATCCTGTCGTCCGTCGTCGGCTTGCTGCTCTCCTACCACACTGACATCCCGGCCGGCCCGGCGATCGTGCTGACCGCCGGGGCGGCATGGATCGCCGGCACGCTGTGCGGGCCGCATGCCAGCCTCCGCGAATCGATGAGCGGCCATAGGCGTGTCAACGCGGCCGGCAAAATCGGGTAGGATGGCAGCACCACTGCCGCTTAAATCGAACCGAACGCACCAAGCCGGAGGCTCCCGCCGATGCCGCAATCCGCGCCCAAACACCGGCCGACCACGCGGTTCGACGAGCATTGGCTGCGGTCCATTGGCTTCACCGTGCTGCTGGTCGGCCTGGTCGCGGCGGCGAGCGGGGCGGACCGGGTGCAGATGCTCGCGAGCATTGGCACCTGCGCCATTGGTTTTGGCTTCTTCTACCTGGCGTTCCCCGGCGGGGCGCATTTCGGCATGACGGTCGCCAACTTCCTGGCGATCTATGCCTGCATGTTCGAATTCTTCCGTGACGCCAATTTCCCGCATGCACCGCGCCCGATGATGGTCGCTGCCCTGGCGATGCCGGTGGTGGGTTTCATGATCAGCTGCCTGAGCCGCCGGCGCCGGGTCTATGCCCTGATCCGGGCCAGGCAGGTGCGGGAGCTGGATCATCTGCCGCGCCTCACCCGCTGGCTGCTGGGCACCTTCGCCGTCGGCGCCGCGTCTTTCGCGCTGCCAGGGTTTCCGCTGTCGCCCTTTGAACAAGGCCTCATGCTGCTGGGCGCAATGGCGCTGATCACGCTGTTCGTCATGCTGGCCGTGCGCGACGTGGTTCTGGTGATGGTCGATGTCGCCATGGTGTTCGAAGGCGTGGCCGCCCGCCTCGATCGTCTGGTCATGCCCATGATGGCATTCCTGACCTTCTACGCGCTGATCGTGGTGGTGTTCGGCTGCCTCTATCGGATCGCCGATTTGACGACGCCAATGGCGCAGTTTGCGGTGCATGGGGCGGCGGGGCGGATCACTTTCGTCGACGGGCTCTACTATAGCGTCGCGACCATCACCACGCTGGGCTTCGGCGATATCGCGCCGCTGTCCAATCTGGTGCGGGTCCTGACGGGGGTAGAGGTCGTCTGCGGCGTGATGATGCTGCTGTTCGGCTTCAGTGAGATCATGCGCTCCAGCGGTCCCGACGTGCCGCATGATCGTTCATGAAACCGCCATCATCGTCGCCCTCAATGTCGCTCGTTAACCCCAGAGGATGCCATGGACTGGACGGGACGCAGGGTTTTGGTGACGGGTGGGGCGGGGTTCCTGGGCGCGAATCTGTGCCACGAACTGGCCCGGCGCGGGGCGCGGGTGACGGCGCTGGACGGGTTCCTGTTCGGCGGCGGCGCCAATCCACGTAACCTCGACGATTCCGGGGTGGAGCTGGTGCGCGGCGACATCAGGGAGATCGATCTGCGCCCGTTATGCGAAGGCGCGCATGCGATCTTCAACCTCGCCGCGCAGACCAGCCATATGGGTGGCCAGGCCGACCCGCTGGCGGACATCGCGGTGAATGCGGTGGCACAGGTGCGGCTGATCCAGGCGGCGCGGGAGGCCGCGCCGGATGCCATCGTCGTCCACGCCTCGACCCGCCAGTTCTATGGCCGCACCCAAAAACTGCCCGTCGATGAAAATCAGCCCGTCGCACCGCCGGACGCCAATGGCGTGTCCAAATTCGCCGGCGAGCAATACTGGCTGCTCGAACATCGCGTCCGTGGTCGGCCCGTAGTGTCGCTACGCCTGACCAACTGCTACGGCCCGCGGCTGCGGGTGCGCGACGCGCGCCAGACCTTCCTGGGCATCTGGATCCGCTGCGTGCTGGAGAATAAGCCGTTCGAGGTCTGGGGCGGGGCGCAGCTGCGCGACATGACCTATGTCGATGACGTGACGGCGGCATTCATCCGCTCCGCCGAGGAACCGGCCTGCCACGGCCGCATCTTCAACATTGGTGGCCCGCCCCCGATTTCTCTGGCCGATTTGGCGGCGATGGTGGTGCGTCTGGCGGGGCCGCCGGCGCATTTCATCACCCGCGAATTTCCCGCGGATCGGGCCCAGATCGATATCGGCAGCTACCACGCCGATGACAGCGCGTTCCGCGCGGCCTCGGGCTGGGCGCCGCTGGTGTCGCTGGAAGACGGCATCGCCCGCACGATCGATTGGTATCGCACCCGGTTGGGAGACTATCTGTGATCATTCCCGCCAATCCCGGCGCCGGCTATCGCGCGCTGAAGACCGAGATCGACGCCGCCGTGGCGCGCGCGTTGAACTCCGGCTGGTATATTCTGGGCCAGGAGGTGCGGTCGTTCGAGGCCGAGTTCGCCGCCTGGCTCGGCACGTCACGATCGGTGGGCTGCGGCAATGGCACCGATGCGATCGTTCTGGCGCTGCGCGGACTCGGCATCGGACCAGGCTGCGCGGTCGCGACCGTTTCGCATACCGCGGTTGCCACGGTAGCGGCGATTGAGATGGCGGGCGCGGTGCCGGTGCTGATCGATATCGATCCGGTGCATTACACCATGTGCCCCGCGGATCTGGCGGCAGTGCTGGCGGCACCTCCGGCCGGGTTGCCGCCGATACGGGCGGTGCTGCCGGTGCATCTCTATGGGCAGGCGGCCGATCTGGATGCGATCGGGGCGCTGTGTGACCAGTATGGCCTGGCCCTGGTCGAAGATTGCGCCCAGGCGCACGGCGCGACCCTGCACGGCCAGAAGGTCGGAACGTTCGGCAATGCCGCGACCTTCAGCTTCTACCCGACGAAGAACCTGGGCGCGCTGGGCGATGGCGGGGCGGTGGCGATGCGCGATGCGGGCGTGGCGGACAAGGTCGCGGCACTGCGCCAGTATGGCTGGCGGACGCATTACATCAGCGACGATGTCGGCATGAACAGCCGGTTGGACGAGCTGCAGGCGGCGATTTTGCGGGTCAAGCTGGTGCATCTGGACGCCGCCAATGCGCGCCGGCAGGCAATCGCCGCGGCGTATGATGCGGTGCTGACGGCCGGCGCTTTGAGCCCGCCGGTGCGGCGGGCGGATGCCGGGCATGTCTACCATCTGTATGTCACCCGCAGCCTGAACCGGGACGCGCATCAGGCCGCCTTGCGCGCCGCCGGGGTCGGCAGCGGCATTCACTATCCGCAGCCCGTGCATTTGCAGCCGGCCTATCGCGGGCGGGTGGCGCTCGGCCCGGCGCGGTGCCGGGAGACGGAGATCGCGGCGGGCCAGGTGCTCAGCCTGCCGCTCTACCCGGAACTCACGGATGCGGAGGTGGCGGAAGTCTGCGGGGCTCTGCGGGGACTGGGCTGAGGGATGGCGCAGGTGCGCTTACGGGCGCAACCCTGCGATCTCGGCGGCGCGCGGCCGCATACTCTCGCTCCATGTCACTGACGACGGCGGCAGCGTTATCCCATGATGCGCCAACGCCTTGGTCAGCAAGGCCAGCGGCTGCGCCGAAGCCATCGCGATCGCCGCCTCGACCGAGGCCAGACCCCAATCCACGACATTGCGCACCGCCTGATCCAGGCACAGTCCCGAGCCCGCCAGCACCGGGCTGCCGGGTTCCCGCACTGAGCCATCCGCCGCACGCTCGATCGTCATGCCCGCGAACTCGTACAGGCCCGGCGGCGCGGCGGCGGCCGCGGTGGCGTCGGTGACGAGGACGGACCGTTCCAACCCTTTAGCGCGCAGCATCACCTGCAACGCCGCCGGCGGAATATGGATCCCATCGGCGATGAAACTGGCGGACAGGCGGTCCTCAGCCAGCTGCGCCATCAGGGGATTGAGGAATTTGGGCTGCGGCTGCGGCAGGGCGTTGCCGAGATGGGTGCTGAGCGTCAGGCCGGCCGCCGCCGCGCGCCGCACCACCTCGGCGCCAGCCTGAGTATGGCCCATCGCCACGGCCATCCCGTGCTGACAGGCCCATGCGATCAGCGCCAGCGCGCCCGGGCGCTCCGGTGCCAGAGTCAGCAGCAGGATGGGGCGGGATAACGGCCGGGACAGGCGTTCGAGCAGCGCGGCATCGGGCAGCACCATCGCCCCGGCCGGATGGCAGCCGGCATAGCCGGGTTCCGGGCTCAGAAACGGCCCCTCCAGATGATAGCCCGGCACCATCACCGGCCCCAGCCGGCTGTTGGCGACGGCGCGGTCCAAGGCGGCGAAGCGCGCCGCCAGTTGGTCCTCGGTCGCGGTGATCAGCGTTGGCAGGCAGCCCGTGACGCCCGCGCGCAGCATCGCCGCGAGCGCGTGGTCAAGCGCATCCGACGTCAGCGCGGCGGTGTTAAAATCCACCCCGGCGTAGCCGTTGACCTGAAGATCGAAAAGCCCGGTGCTTTGCATGGCGTTATTATCGCCTATTCCGGCCCGGGGGTGCTATGCCCCTCGCATCAGTGGATGGAGGACGCGGTGGCCACACCGAAACGCAATCTCTCGCCCACATTATGGATGGTGCTGTTCGGGCTGCTGATGATGCTGTCTGTCAGCCTGTTCTCCGCGGGGGATGAGGTCGTTGCCATCCCCTATAGCCAGTTTCAGACTTACCTCGACGCCGGCAAAGTGAAGCAGGTGGTCGTGAATGGGGAGACCATTCGCGGCACCCTCAATGAGCCCTTGCCCGGCGGCAAAACCGGGTTCAGCACGATCGCGGTGCCGCGTGAGCTGGCCGGGGCGCTGTCGAAGCAGAACGTCGAATACAGCGCCACGCCCTCCAGCGGCACGTTTGGCACACTCCTCGGCTGGATCGTCCCGCCTTTGCTGTTCGTGGGCGTATGGATGTTCATGTCGCGCGGTTCCGGCGGCGGCATGGCGGGCGGCCTGTTTTCCATCGGCCGCAGCAAAGCCAAGCTGGTCAGCGCCGAGACCAATATCAAAGTGGATTTCGACGACGTGGCCGGCGTGGACGAGGCCAAGGCCGAGTTGCATGAGATCGTCGATTTCCTCAAACGCCCGGACGAATATGGCCGCCTCGGCGCGCATATTCCCCGCGGTATTCTGCTCGTTGGCCCGCCTGGCACCGGCAAAACCCTGCTCGCGCGCGCCGTGGCCGGCGAATCCGGGGTGCCGTTCTTCTCCACCAACGGGGCTGAGTTCGTGGAGATGTTCGTCGGTGTCGGTGCCTCCCGCGTGCGCGATCTGTTCGAAAAAGCCCGCGGTTCCGCGCCCTGCATCATCTTTATCGATGAGCTCGATGCCCTCGGCCGCGCCCGCGGCGCCTCCCCGATGGGGGGGCAGGACGAGAAAGAGCAGACGCTGAACCAGCTGCTGGCGGAGATGGACGGTTTTGATCGCTCCGTCGCCATCGTCGTGCTGGCTGCGACCAACCGGCCGGAAATCCTCGACCCCGCCTTGCTGCGTGCCGGCCGCTTCGACCGTCAGGTCCTCGTTGATCGGCCTGACAAGATCGGGCGGGTGCAAATCCTGGCGATCCATCTGAAGAAGCTGACCCTCTCGCCCGATGTGAAGATGGAAGACATCGCCGCGCTGACGCCGGGTTTCACGGGCGCCGATCTGGCGAATTTGGCGAATGAGGCGGCGGTGCTGGCGACACGGCGGGGTGGTGATGCGATTGGGATGGCCGATTTCACCGGCGCGGTGGAACGCATCGTGGCGGGGCTGGAAAAGAAATCCCGCATCCTGATCCCGCGGGAGCGGCGGATCGTCGCCTATCATGAAATGGGGCATGCGCTGGTGTCGCTGGCCATTCCCGGCAGCGACCCGATCCAGAAAGTCTCCATCATCCCGCGCGGGATTGGCGCCTTGGGCTACACCATGCAGCGCCCGACCGATGACCGCTTCCTGATGGGCAAGCATGAGCTGGAGAACAAGATGGCCGTCCTGATGGGCGGGCGCGCGGCGGAGACGCTGCTGGGCGACGATATCTCCACCGGCGCGTCCGACGATCTGGCCAAGGCGACGGATATCGCGCGCGGCATGGTGCTGCGTTTCGGCATGGATGACGGACTGGGGCCGGTCGCCTGGGACACCGAGCAGGGGCAATTCCTCGGCCAGCCAGGGGCCTTCTGGCAGCCGCGCCGGTTCAGCGATCAGACCGCGCATGAGATCGATCAGGCGGTGCGGGCGCGTTTGGCGGCGGCGTTGGCCCGTGCGATCACGATCCTGACGGCGAACCGCGCCGCGCTGGATACAGGCGCGGCGTTGCTGCTGGAGCGGGAGTCGCTGGGGGCGGAGGACATGCCGGCGGTTACGATGTCGGTTTGATAGGTCGGCGCCCTTGCGATTGACCCAGGGGCGATTGTCCAACTCCGTCATGCCGACGAAGGAGACGACCGTCGGTGCGTCAGTGTCAAAACCGACTAACCTGTTCCGCCCGCATCACCCCGCCGGGGCATCCACCCAGAACAGCCGCAGCGGCCCCGGCCCGTTGTTGCGCAGGCTCGCGCTTTCCCCGGCCCGGACATGCAGCCCGTCGAGCTTGCCCAGCACCGTATTGCCGCCGTCCTCACGCG
>CAIUPC010000044.1 GCA_903900905.1 uncultured Acetobacteraceae bacterium | reverse complement strand
GATCACCCTTCACCGCCGATGATTTCGTGTTCTGGTATGAGGACATGAACGGCAACAAGGACCTGGTGCCAACGCCGGCGCCGGAAATGACGATCGATGGCAAGCCGGGCCGGATCGTGAAAGTGGATGAAACCACGGTCGCGTTCGAATTCGACTCGCCCTATTTCTTATTTCCGCGTCTGCTCGCGGGCGACACCCAGGTGGGTGGTGGCCAGTCGCGGTTGCAGTCGGATGGGCGTGAGCTTGGTCCGTACGCGCCGGCGCATTATTTGAAGCGCTTCCTGCCGAAGAACAGTTCGGTCGAGGCGCTGACCGCGGAGGCCAAAGCGGCCGGCTACGACAACTGGGTGCAGTATTTCCGTTTCAAATCGGATTGGCGCCTGAACAAGGAGGCGCCATCTCTGTCCGCCTGGGTCATGACCCAGCCCATCAATACGCAGACCTGGGCGATGGAGCGGAATCCGTATTATTATGCGGTCGATACCGCCGGCAATCAGCTGCCCTATATGGACAAGGTGCAGCTGACGCTGGCGGAGAATCCGGAGGTCATCAACCTCCGCGCGATCGCCGGCGAATATGACTACATGGAACGTTTCATCGATCTGGCGAAACTACCGGTATTCCTGGAGAACGCCGAGCGCGGCAAATACAAGATGCATCTTGATCCCGGTTTTAATGGCGGGGATTCGATGCTGTATTTTAACCTTGCTTACAAGCAGGACGCGGAACTGCGCAAATGGTTCCAGAACGTTGATTTCCGGCGCGCTTTGGCACTGGGCATCGATCGCGGGCAGTTGAATGAGGCCTTCTGGCTGGGCCTCGGCGTGGTCAGCACGCCGATCCCGGCGGATATTATTCCGGAAAGCCCCGGGCCGGAGTACCGGACGAAATGGGCGACGCTGGATGTCAAAAAAGCCAATGCGATGCTGGATGCGATCGGGCTGACCAAGAAGGACGCCGAGGGTTTCCGGCTGCGGACCGATAATGGACAGCGGCTGCGCATTCAGATCGATGTCGCGCAGACCCTGACGCCGACATGGCCGCAGCAGGCGGAGATGATCATCCAACAGTGGAAAGCCATCGGCATTTGGGCCGATGCCAAGCTGCTGGAACGCAGCCTGTTCTATACGCGGGTGCGCAACGACGACAACCAGATGAGCATTTTCTCCAACAATGGGTCGGAGAGTCTGTTCCTCTATACCTCCCCGGTGTTGCCGAATGATCCGGCTTCGAGCCAGGGTGGCGCGGGGCATGCGACATGGTTCGTGTCCAACGGCAAATCCGGCACCCCGCCGGAGGATCCGTCATTGATCAAGGGCTATGAACTGCTGCGCAAAGCCGGTTCGGTGAACGAAGCCGAGCGCAACAAGATCGCGCAGGAAATCTGGAAGCTGGAAGTCGATAACGTCTGGCAGATCGGGCTTGTTGGCCTGTCGCCCACTTATATGGGCACGCGGGTGGTGAACCAACGGCTGGAGAATGTCCCCGGCCGCGTCTGCACCTCGCAGCATTGCCGCACGCCGTGGAGCGGGCATCCCGACCAGTGGTTCTACAAGCCATGTGGTCCCGGCTGCTGGCGGCGGCGCTGCTCTGGGCGGGGGCCGTTGCGGCGCAGCCGGCCAACCTCGCCCAGTCCGGGCTGATTGGCACGCTGGAAGCGCCGGCGATTGTCACCGATCCCACCGCCTGGCCAAAAACGTTCCATGAGGCGCCGGGTCTCTCGGAACTGGTCAAGCAAGGCAAGCTGCCGCCCGTAGCCGAACGGCTACCGGCGGATTTGCTTGTGCTGAAACCGTTGCGCAAGACCGGGGTTTATGGCGGCACCTGGCGGCGGGCGTTCCTCGGGCCGGGCGATGGGGAGAATGGCAACCGCATCCGCGCGGGTGACAAGCTGTTGTTCTGGGATATGACGGGCACGCAACTGGTGCCGCAGGTGGCCAAGGGTTTCGAGCTTTCGGCCGATGGGCGGCGGACCACGCTGTTCCTGCGCAAGGGCATGAAATGGTCCGATGGCGCGCCGTTCACCGCCGACGACTTTCTGTTCTGGTTTGAGGACGTCTACGGCAACAAGGAATTGGCGCCCTCCCCCACGCCGGAGTTCATGACCAACGGCAAACCCGGCCGTCTGGTGAAAATCGACGAAACCACGGTGGCCTTTGAATTCGAGGACCCGCATTTTCTGTTCCCGAAGCTGCTTGGTGGTGACGGCGCGATGGGTGGCGGGCAGTCGCGGCAGCAATCGGAAGGTCTGGTATTTGGCGGCTATGCACCGACGCATTATCTGAAACAGTTCCTGCCTCGGTATAGTTCCGTTGAACAGGTCACCGAAGCCGCCAAGGCCGCCGGGTACCCGAACTGGGTGCAATATTACCGCTTCAAATCCGATTGGCGGTTGAACACCGCGCTGCCGACACTCGCGGCGTGGCGGATGACGCAGCCGATCAATACGACGACGTGGATGCTGGAGCGGAATCCGTATTTTTATGAGGTGGATACGGAGGGCAATCAGCTTCCGTACCTCGACCGGGTGCAGATGTCTTTGGCGGAGAACCCCGAGGTCGTGAACCTGCGCGCCATCGCCGCCGAGTACGATGTGCAGGAGCGGTTCATCGACCTCGCCAAGTTGCCGGTGTTTTTGGAAAATGCCGAGAAGGGCCGCTACAAATTCCATGTCGATCCGGGGTTCAATGGCAGCGACTCGCAGCTGGTCTTCAATCTTGGCTACACGGCGGATCCGGAAGTCGCGAAATGGATGGCGAAGGCGGATTTCCGCCGGGCATTGTCGATCGCCATCGACCGGGATCAGTTGAACGAGACATTCTGGCTGGGTCTGGGGACTCCCGGGTCGGGCGTACCCTCGGAGATCATGCCGGAAAGCCCGGGCAAGGAGTGGATCGCGAAATGGTCGAACTACGATCCGGCGCGGGCCAAGGCGATGCTGGATGCGGTGGGGCTGACGAAGAAGGACAATGAGGGTTATCGGCTACGTACGGATAATGGGGAGCGTTTGCGGCTGCAGATCGATGTTGGCCAGACCTTGACCCCGACCTGGCCGGCGCAGGTGGAAATGGTGATCCAGCAATGGCGCGCGGTGG
>CAIUPC010000043.1 GCA_903900905.1 uncultured Acetobacteraceae bacterium | reverse complement strand
GGCCATTCATTTCGTGATCCTGCCCAAGATCATCGGCCGGCACCGGGCGTTTGAGCTGCTGTTCGGGGGCAAGGCTTTCTCGGCCGCTCGGGCGGAGGCATTGGGGCTGATCAACCGCATCGTGCCGGCGGATCAGGTGCTGGATGAGGCGCGCGCGCTGGCGCGGGACATGGCGGGGAAAGCGGCCAGTGTCATGCGGTTCGGCCGCAATGCGTTCCACCGGGCGAATGCGTTGGATTTGCATCGGAGCATTGAAGATGTGGCGGATGCGCTGGCGGCGGTGGTTGAGCTGCCGGAGGCGCAGGACGGGCTGTCGGCGTTTGTCGAGAAGCGGCGGCCTAATTGGTAGGGGTGGCGTCGATCAGGCACCGGGCCGCGGCAGCGAATTCTGTTAACATGTCAATCATTCGGGACAGTTCGTCGAGTTCCGGCAACGGTTCTGGCGCGTCCTCCAAACCCGGATAGCGGTACGCGATTCCCCAGACGGAGAGATGACGCACCGTTTCAGCCTGCGCGGCGAATTGAGGGTAGACCGGCAGCAGCCGGGCGGCGAGATCGTCGAGGTCGTGAGTTCGGCGGAAGGGCTCCCCAGCGAGCACAAGTAAGGCCTTGATCAGTTTTTCGGCAGCCTGTTGTACGTGGTAGGCACTGGCGCCCAGGCGCGTGAGGCTTGCGGCGGCGGCCGCGACATCGATGTCTTCCTCGACGATCAGCAGCCATCGCCTGGCCTCAACCCGATTTTCGAGCGGAATCGGCCGATCAGGCCCGCTCATATACGGCGATTCCGTCGATCTCGGCTTCATAGGCCAGGGTGCCGGCAATTTTCGCCCGGCGGCGGTAAACAGCGTCCCTGACCGGGACCACGTCAGCAGGGCGATCGTAACCGCGCCGCGATTCCCAGCCGGCCCGTAAGGTCAGCTGCTCGGCCGGAGCGTCGTCATCGAGGATGACCAGGAGGTCGATGTCGCTGTCAGGCCCGGCCTCCCCGCGTGCGCGTGAGCCAAACAGCAGAATGCGGCGCGGATTGAAGTAATCCACGATCCGATTCAGTAATTCCGGCGGCACCAGCGGCGTATCGAGCACGGGATCAAATCCTGTTGGCCCATTGCCGGGACCTGGCCGGTCGGAGCGAATGGCGGGATCGCGTTTAGCAGTCGAATTATAGCCCAAACCGGCAGGTTAAGCCACGGTTCCCGCAGTGCCTATGCGTGATACATCAACGCGTTCCGCGGCCTATGCGCCGCGCGATGTGCCGACTGCGGAAATCGCGGCAGTTTTTGAGTCGCGGCCATCTCGCCCGCGCTATGGGTGCCGGTCATTCACGATCCCGTTCCGCTCATCGCTCCAAATGCCGCACATGATCGAATCCTTTCTTTCGATGCGCCAGCTCCACTGGATCATCAGCGTGACTTCGTCCCTTGGGGCACCGGGGTTCCCGTTCCTTCGTAGGCGCTCTGCCAACTTGCCGAACTCTATGACGTTGAGGGTAACAGCACAGCTAAGCAACTGAAAGAACATCGTGGATGTGGTGTATAGATCGCGGAACGCGCACTAGATTTACGGGAAACAAAGCGACCCATGAGGCGGTAGGGATTTTCCAGTCCCCCTCCCCACCCCGCATCCAACCCACTATACAGGCGCCATCAAACGTCCAAGCAGGAGACCCCGCGTGATCACCGTTCCCAACAAGCAAATCCCCGGCTTCTACCACCGCCGTATCGGCGACATCGTGGTGACCGCCCTGTCCGACGGCTACCTCGATGGCACCGTCGATGTGATGCAGAACATCACCGGCGACGACGCCAATACGCTGCTGAGCGGCGCCTTCCGCCCGGGCCGCCGGACCTCGGTCAACTGCTACCTGATCTACTCCGCCGGCCGCCTGGCGCTGGTCGAAACCGGCTCGGGCGACTACCTGCTGCCCACCGCCGGCAAGCTGCAACAGAACCTCAAGGCCGCGGGCGTGAACCCGGCCGATATCGACACCGTGATCCTGACCCACATGCATCCCGACCATTCGGCCGGCCTGACCGATCCGAAGACCGGGCAGAAGTTCTTCCCGAACGCCGAGCTGGTCGTGCACGAGAACGAGCCGAAGCATTGGCAGGACGATGTGGCCATGAACCAGGCCGCGGAACGCGCCAGGATCATGTATTTCCAGTGCGCGCGCGACCAGATGGCGCCCTACCACAACCAGATGAAGACCTTTACCGGCAGCGTTGAGGTGTTCCCCGGCGTGCGCTCCATCCCCATGCACGGCCACACGCCGGGCCATTCCGGCTACATGGTGTCGTCCGGCAAGGACTCGCTGCTGATCTGGGGCGACATCATCCATGTTCCCGAGGTGCAGATCCCCCGCCCCGAGGTCACCATGGTGTTCGACACCGACCCGCACGCCGCCGCCGCGACGCGCACCCGCGTGTTCGACATGGTCACCAACGACCGCCAGCTGATCGCCGGCATGCACGTGCATTTCCCCGGCTTCGCCCATCTGACCCGCAGCGGCGACGGCTACATCATGCTGCCGGAGCCCTGGGATCAAGGCTTCGGTGGGTGAATGCCAGCCTGCTGATTGCGTCTGCTGTCTCCGGCGCCGCCTATTCTTTGGCGCCGGGGCCGGCCTTTCTGGC
>CAIUPC010000042.1 GCA_903900905.1 uncultured Acetobacteraceae bacterium | reverse complement strand
GGTCCGCCAGACCCAGCGCCACCGCCGCCATCTGTTCCACCAGCAGAATTGCCCGGCCGCTGTCCTTCAGCATGCGGATCGTGCGCGCGATCTCCTGCACGATCAGCGGCGCCAGACCCATGGAGGGCTCGTCCATCAGCAGGAACTTCGGCTCCGACATCAGCCCGCGCGACATCGCCAGCATCTGCTGCTCGCCGCCGGACAAAGTCCCGGCCTGCTGCTTGCGGCGCTGGCGCAGGATGGGGAAGCGATCCATCTCCCGCTCCACCGCCGCCATCACCGCCGCCTTGTCCTTGCCAATCAAACTATACCCGCCAAGGATCAAATTATCCTCGACGCTCTGATCCGCGAACAACTGCCGCCCTTCCAGGATATGGGTGATGCCAAGCCGCGTGATCGCATGCGCCGGCACCCCCGATATCGTCTTCCCCTCAAACTTAATCTCCCCCCCGGCGATCGGCGCCAGGCCGGAAATCGCCATCAGGGTTGAGGTCTTGCCCGCCCCGTTGGAGCCGATGATGGCGGTGATTTCCCCCGCCTTCGCATCCAGATCGATGCCGTGCAACGCCTGGATATGGCCGTAGCTGACTTTCAGTCCGCGAATTTCAAGCATGGGTTTCGCCTTCGGCCGGGGCACCCAGATAGGCCTCGATCACTTTCGGATTGGCGCGCACGGCGGCGGCGGTGCCCTCCGCGATCTTCTGGCCGAAATCCAGCACCGAGATGGTGTCGGAAATGCCCATGATGAGTTCCATGTGATGCTCGATCACCACCTGCGTCACGCCGGCCGCCTTGATGCGGCCGATAATATCGCCGAGGTAATGCAACTCCGTCGGGTTCACGCCCGCGGCGGGTTCATCGAGCAGCAGCAGCTTGGGTTTGGTCGCCAGGCCGCGGGCGATTTCCAGGCGCCGCTGCTCCCCATAGGACAGGTTCTGCGCCAGATCCTGGGCTCGGTCAGCGATGCCAACGAATTCCAGCAGGGCCATGGCGCGCTGGCGATAACGGGCTTCCTCCGCCACCGCGCCGGCGGTCTGGAACAGGTGCGAGAAGAACCCGTGCTTCAGTTGCAGGTGAAACCCCACCATGACGTTGTTCAGCACCGTCAGATCGCCAAACAGCCGGATGCTCTGGAAGGTGCGGGTGACCCCGGCGCGCGCCATGCCGTGCGGGCTGCTGCCGCTGACCTCTTTGCCCGCGACTTCAACGCCGCCGGAGGTGGGGGTGTAGATCCCGGTCACGACATTGACGAAGGTGCTTTTGCCCGAGCCATTGGGGCCGATCAGGCCGTGGACGGTGCCGGGTTCGATGGAAATATCGACATTGTTCAGGGCCCGGATGCCGCCGAAATGCTTCGACAGATCGCGCACCGTGACCGTCGGCCGCGCGCCCTCCCGCAATTCCGTGATGACGGACGGGTCGGGCGTGATGCGCGCGGGCTTCGGCATCAGGCGGCGCACCGCGTCCAGCCGCAGCAGGCTGCCCACGATGCCGCGCGGCATGAAGATGATGGTGACCAGGATGATGCCGCCGTAAATATACAGCTGATATTCATGCAGATGCGCGAAGATCGTCGGCAGCAGGTTCAGGATCACGCTGCCAATCAACGGCCCGAACAAGGTCCCCGACCCACCCATGAGGGCGGAGGTCAGCAGCTGCACCGACAGCCCGAACACGAACGTATCCGAATTGATGAACCCGTTCTGATGCGCGAAGAATACCCCGCCAATCCCGGCGCAGACCGAGGACAGCACGAAGGCCAGCACCTTCCAGGCATAGACGTTGATGCCCACCGTCTCCGCCGCGACCTCACTGCCCTGCAAGGCGAACAAAGTGCGCCCGATGCGGGAGCGGTAGAGGTTCGACACCAGCACCTGCAGCACGACCGCGGTGCCGCCGATAAGCCAGAAATACTCGGTGCCG
>CAIUPC010000041.1 GCA_903900905.1 uncultured Acetobacteraceae bacterium | reverse complement strand
TTGTCCCGGGGACCAATCGCGGTACAAGCGGCAACCTTGGTCCCCGGGACAAGCCCGGGGATGACGGTTTTTGCCGCCATTTCTCACTATGTTAGCGCGCATGGGGACACGCCCGTGGATGACGGGTTTGGCGACCGCAGCCCAACGGGAACAAAAGGGGCTACCCAATTGCGTGCGCCTCCCCCCACGATCACGCTTGCCTTTGCCCCGCCCCCGGGTCCAAAAACCCGCGCTTGAAATGCCGAAAGAGAGACCATGGTCCCCCGCTATACCCGCCCGCAAATGGCCGCCATCTGGGCCCCGGAAAACCGCTTCCGCATCTGGTTTGAGATCGAAGCCCTGGCGGCCGAAGGCATGGCCCGTATCGGCGCCATCCCCGAGGAAGCCGCGCGCAACATCCGTGAGAAGGGCGATATCAAGGTCGCCGATATCACCCAGGCGGACCTCGACCGGATCGACGCGATTGAGCGGGAAACGCGGCACGATGTGATCGCGTTCCTGACCTGGCTCGCCGAAGGGATCGGCCCCGATAGCCGCTTCGTGCATCAGGGCATGACCAGTTCCGACGTGCTGGACACCTGCCTGTCGGTGCAAATGACACAGGCGGCGGATCTGCTGCTAGCCGATATCGACGCGGTGCTGGCGGCGCTGAAGACTCGCGCGGTCGAACACAAACACACACTGACCATCGGCCGCAGCCATGGCATCCACGCCGAACCCACCACGTTCGGCGTCAAGCTGGCTGGCCATTACGCCGAATTCGCCCGCAACCGGGACCGCCTCGTGCAGGCCCGCGCTGAAATCGCCACCTGCGCCATCTCCGGCGCGGTCGGGACCTTCGCGCATCTTGATCCCTCGGTGGAGGAATTCGTCGCCGCCCGGCTTGGCCTGACCGCCGAACCGGTCTCCACCCAGGTCATCCCACGCGACCGTCACGCGGCGTTCTTCTGCACGCTCGGCGTCATCGCCAGCGGGATCGAGCGCCTGTCCACCGAAGTGCGCCACTTGCAGCGCAGCGAAGTGCGGGAGGCGGAAGAGTTCTTCCATGCGGGCCAGAAAGGCTCCTCGGCGATGCCGCATAAGCGGAACCCGGTGTTGAGTGAGAACCTCACCGGCCTCGCCCGCGTCGTCCGCGCCGCTGTCGTGCCGGCGCTGGAGAATGTGACCCTGTGGCATGAGCGCGACATCAGCCACTCGTCGGTTGAGCGCGTCATCGGCCCCGATGCCACCATCGCGCTGGATTTCGCGCTGATGCGTCTGGCCGGGATGATGGAAAAGCTGGTCGTCCACCCCGCGCGGATGCTGGCCAATCTGGAAAGCCTCGGCGGGGTGGTGCATTCCGGGGAGGTGCTGCTGGCCCTGACCAAATCCGGCATCCTGCGGGAGGACGCCTATCGCATCGTGCAGGCCTGCGCGATGGAAACCTGGACCAAATTAGGCACAGTCGAAGGCCGCGACTTCCGCACCAACCTGGCCGCGGACCCGCAGGTTTTGGCCAGCGTTCCGGCGGCGGTGCTGGACGCGGCAATGGACCCGGCGATCCATCTGCGCGCCGTGGATCGGATCTTTGAACGGGTGTTCGGCGCCGGCTGAGGTTTCTTACGTAAATCGGTGCAAC
>CAIUPC010000040.1 GCA_903900905.1 uncultured Acetobacteraceae bacterium | reverse complement strand
CCCCCCAACCCCCTCCCGCAAGGGGAGGGGGAGGGTCTTTCCCTTGGTCACCCGCAACGCACACCTTCGAATCGCACCCCACACCATGCCGCCCCCCGATCAATTGTGCTTTAATGGCGCCCATCCGCGCCAGCACCGGGGCTGCGTTGCCGCTCGATCGAAGGTCCGCCAGCCGTCCTTATTCCCTTCGATCTCTTTCGGCACTTTCACTTTTTTGTGTCTGATTTTTCCGGAATACAACCGCAAGTTGGGCCGTCTGAGGAACAGGACAACGGAACAGAGTGGCAGAGCCAACCTGATCCAGGCGTCCGCTCCGCGGCACATCCCGTGCCAGGACGAATGCAAGGGAGTTGAGTACAATGACATCACTGACCAAGGGCCTGATGCTGGCCGCCACCGTGTTCGTCGCGCTCGGCGCGTTCATTGCCGACGCCAATGCGGCTGGCCGCGCGGCCGGCGGCGGCGCCAGCGCCTGCTATTATTGCCCCGCCCCGCCGTCCCCGCCGCCGAGCACCGGTGGCAACTCCGGCGGTGCCAACTCCGGCGGTGCCAATTCGGGCGGCAGCGGCAACCACAGCGCGACCGGCGCCTGATCCTTCAGGGCCAAACCGAACGATCGCTCCGAACGATCGCTCCGCCCGGCGGCACACGCCGGGCGGTTCTGATTCGAGCGGCTGGCGATCCCGCCGCCGGCGGGTATAACGGCATAAACCGGGCAAGATGGTGGAATGCGTCCTACACGTAATTCGGGATTTTTATTGTCAATTACAATTTTAACGGGTGGTTGTCTCGCCCCATATGCCCGGGCGGACGACATCGTCCTGGGCGCGCGCAGCAGCGCCAGCCTGCGCTTCGAAACCAGTGCCTATCGCGGTGATCGGCCGTCGCATGACATACAGTTCCGCCTGAACCAGACCGCGACACTCGAAGCGGGCGAACATTTCGCCGCCTATGCCGCGCTGCAGATCGAACCCGTCACCGATATAAGGCCGGGGGAACGACGCGCCTTCCGCGGCGAAGGCCTCTACGCCGAAGAACTTTTCGTCCAATGGACCGACGACACCCTGACCCTGCGGGCCGGCAAATTCATCCCCACCTTCGGCCGCGCCTGGTACCTCACGCCCGGCCGCTTCAATACCGTGTTCGTCTCCGACTATGAAATCGTCGAGCAGACCGGCATCGAGATCAGCTACGCAATGACGACCGAGGCCATCGGACGGCATGCCATCAGCCTGTCCGACACAATGGGCGACCGCACCTTCCTGAGCCAATCGATGTTCACCAATCGCGGCCAGGTGCATCTGTCCGATGGCGGGCCGAGCAATACGCGCTGGCCGCAATCGGTATCGGTGGCCTATGACGCCAGCCACGTGCCGCTGTTCGGCGGCGTGCTGGGGGCCCAGATCGCCGCGGCCAGCCTCGGCCAGGGCGCCAATAACCGTGGGCAGGAGCGTCTGGCCACCACCGGGATCGACCTCGCAATCCCCGTGTCCCTGAACGACAGCGGCAGCGAACGCATGGAAGTGCGCGGCCTGCTGGAGGTCGCGCGCCGCTGGGACACGGACGGGTTCAAGGGCCTGAACGCCGATTATCTCACCGCCGCCATCGCCCTCCGCCGCCCAACATGGGCGGCTGGGCTGGTCTATTCCCATCGCACCCGCTCCCCCGAATCCAGCCGGCGGCAGCAGGATGCGACGTTCGAGGCCGATGCCACGCGGTTCCTGGGCAACGGCTTCAGCGCCACGCTCGGCTACGTCTACGACACCGTCGCTGGCGCCCAGTCACATACGATGGCGCTGCAACTGGGATACAGCTTCACCCATTGCGGCGAGTGCCGGCTGATCAAGAGCCGGCGGTTCTAAGTCGGCTCCCAAGATTAACTGCGTCGTTTGGCGTTGCCGGCTGTCCCCCCTGCAGTCATGGCGAAGAAGGTCGGCATCCACGCCTTGCACGATCCGGACAGCGGAAATCGTGGATGCCGACCTTCGTCGGCATGACGAGGTTCGCACACCTGAGCCGCACCTGAAGCAGTTAACTTTGCGCCTCGCCTAACCCCGCAATTCCGGGAAATCCTCTTCCCGGAACTCCCGCGCCTCCCGCGTGCCGGCCTTGGCGTGGGCTTCTTCGGCCTGGCGCAATTCCACCCGGCGGATCTTGCCCGAGATGGTTTTCGGCAGGTCGGAGAATTCGATCCGGCGGATGCGCTTATACGGCGCCAGCGTGGTCTTCAGATGCAGGAAGATGGACAGCGCCGTCTCCCGATCATCGTTGGAGCCCGCGACCAGCGTCACATAGGCCTTGGGCACCGCGAGGCGGATCGGGTCCGGCGCCGGCACCACCGCGGCTTCCGCCACCAGCGGATGCTCGATCAAGGCGCTTTCCAGCTCAAACGGGCTGATGCGGTAGTCGGAGGCTTTGAACACGTCATCAGCGCGCCCGACATAGGTGTAGTAGCCGTCCGCGTCGCGGGTGCCGACATCGCCGGTGCGATAGGCGACCGTGCCGCGCGGCGCGAAGCTGCCGTCGTCGTTCTGATAGCCGCGCATCAGCCCGACAGGGGCGGGATGCAGGTCGATGGAGACCTCCCCTTCCTCCACATCCTCGTTCTCCAGCCCGAGCAGGCGGATGCGGTAGCCGGGGGATTCCTGGCCCATGCTGCCGGGCTTCACCAGCTGGCCGGGGTAGCAGCCGATTTGCAGGGTGGTTTCGGTCTGGCCGTAGCCCTCCCGCGGGGTCAGGTTCCAGACCTTCTGGACGTGGTCGATGATCTCGGGGTTCAGGGGTTCGCCGGCCGACAGGACCTCACGCAGGGAGGTCTGCCACTTCGTCATGTCCTCCTGCACGAACATGCGCCAGACGGTGGGCGGTGCGCAGATGGTGGTGACTTTGTTCTCGACCAGGGCGTCGAGCATGCCGCGCGGGTTGAAGCGCGGCTGGTTGGCGATGAACACGGTTGCCCCGGCATTCCAGGGGGCGAAGAAGCAGCTGTACGCATGCTTTGCCCAGCCAGGAGACGAAATATTCAGATGCATGTCCCGCGGCCGCAGGCCGATCCAATACATCGTAATCAGGTGGCCGACGGGGTAGCTCTGGTGGGAATGTTCCACCAGTTTCGGCCGCGACGTCGTGCCGGAGGTGAAATACAGCAGCAGCGGATCGGTCGCCTTGGTCGGCGCGTCCGGCGTGAAATCGGCCGAGTGGGTCAGCAACTCCTCATAGGCATGCCAACCCGCCGGGGCGCCGCCGACGGAAATGCGGGTGACGGTCGGATCCAGCCCATCGAATTTCGGCGCATCCGCCGCCGTCGTGATCAAATGCCGCGCCCTGCCCCGCCCAAACCGATCCGCCAGATCCGTCGGCGTCAGCAGCGTCGTCGCCGGGATCACCACGGCGCCGAGCTTCATCGCCGCCAGCATCGTCTCCCACAGCGGAACCACGTTGCCGAGCATCAGCAGCACCCGCTCACCGCGCTTGACGCCCAGCGCCCGCAGCCCGTTGGCGACGCGGTTGGAGGCTTCGGAGAGTTCCCCGAAGGTGCGGGTCGCCGCGCCCTCCCCGGTGATGTTGAGGGCCAGATCGTTGGTCTGGTTGCGGGCCAGTTCAGCGTCGAACCAGTCGAGCGCGTAGTTGAAATGCTCGAGCTCCGGCCAGCGGAAATCACGATGCGCGGTGGCATAGTCGGTCGCATGCGCGAACAGGAAATCGCGGGCGGCTTTGAAGGCCTGGGTCGACATGGTCGGTTCTCCCTGGGTTTTGGCGAAGACGCTGCCTGCGGTTATAGCGCGTTTGGCCCCAGACGAAACCACGTGCCGCCCCCGCGCCGAGCGGCGGCATAAGCCGGTCCACAAATGCCGTTATCCCCGGATTTGCAATATCGTCATCCCCCAGGGTGATCGCATATTGCGGATTTGTGCCAAAAACCGTCATCCTCGGGCTTGTCCCGAGGATCGCCAACCGCACGACCCTCGGCATTTTGTTCATAAATTCGGGGCTATTGCCGCGGGGGACCCTCGGGACAAGCCCGAGGATGACGGCTTTAACGTGCGTGCCGGCCACCCTGAAGCCATATGCGATCACCCTACGTCATCCCCGGACTTGTTCCGGGGACCAATCGCGGCACAGGCGGAAATTCTGGTCCCCGGGACAAGCCCGGGGATGACGGTTTTTGGCGCCAACGCGTCCGATACGACCGGTTATAGTCCGCGCCATCCCCGCGGAAGGCGCGGGTTCGACGCCGGACGGATCAGCCCTTCACCCGGCTTTCCAGCAACCGATACACCACCGAGAAGTCCTTCAACGCGTCCCCGGCATCAACGACCTCCTGGTACAAAGACGCCGCCAGCGCCGCCATCGGGGTGGACACGCCGGTCTGCTCCGCGGCCGACTGCGACAGCATCACGTCCTTCAGCATCAGCGCCGTCATGAACCCCGGTGCATAATCCCGGTTGGCGGGGGAGGCCGGTGTCGGCCCCGGGGCCGGGCAATAATTCGACAGCGCGAAGGAATTCGACGTCGCGGTGGCGCAGATCTTGTGCAGGGTATCACGATCCAGCCCGAGTTTGTCGCCGAGGATGAACCCCTCCGCCACGCCGATCATATTGATGGCGAGCATCATGTTGTTGCAGATCTTGACGGCCTGACCCGCCCCCGGCCCGCCCGCATGAAAGATATTCTTCCCCATATCCTTCAGGATCGGCTCGCCCTTCGCAAACGCCCCGGCATCGCCGCCGACCATGAAGGTGAGCGTGGCGTTGGCCGCGCCGACGGTGCCGCCGGAGACGGGGGCGTCGAGCATGGTCATGCCCGCTTCCTCAGCCGCCGCGGTCACCACGCGGGCGCTTTCCACGTCGATGGTGGAGCAGTCGATCAGCAGCGGCTTGCTGTCCTTGACCACATCGATCAACCCGCCCTGATGCAGCCAGACCTGGCGCACATGCTGCCCGGCGGGGAGCATGGTGATCACCACCTCGGCCCCTTTGACGGCATCGCTGGCGCTGGGGGCGACGGCGCCGCCCGCGGCCTGCAGGGCTTCCAGTGCCGCCGGGTTCAGGTCGAAGCCGGTGACGGTGTGGCCGGCCTTGACCAGATTGGCGGCCATCGGGCCGCCCATGTTGCCGAGACCGATAAATCCGATGATTGCCATGATTCAGAGTACCTCGAACACGTCGTAAACGGGGCCTTCGGGCGGGCGATACCCCGTGCCGACGGCGATGATGCGGTTGAGCCAGTCGTATTTCTCCGCCGCCGTTTCGAAGAACACGGCGGTGCGGAAATAGTATTCGGAGGGATCGACCATCTCCCCGGCATTGACCCGCGCCATGACCGCGTCCGGCCCATGCCGCATGCCGCGATAGGTCAGACCGATCGTGGCGCCGTCGTCGGTCTGCAACACGATGCGGACATCGAGCGTGGTCGAGCCATCGGGACGGACGATGATCCAGTCGGCGCCGCCGGGCAGAATGGTGCCCTGCATCCGCGGCCCCTCGAACGTGCCGCCGGCCACCAGGCCGATGCGGCGATTGCCGTTCGGGGTCTGGCCAATCGGCTGCATGCCGTTGACGGCGAGTTTCATGGTCAGCAAATGGGTCGTGCGTATCTCGGCCATGCGTCCTTGGTCCCTGGTTTAAGGCGGCCGGATCAGACCCGATCCGGGGGCCGGAAACAAGGCCTTCCCGCCCGCCGGCGCGGGGGTGATCGCGTTTGGGCGATCTGCCCCAAAACCCGTCATCCCCGGGTTTGTCCCCATGGGGGTCCGGTTTAACCCTCAGGCCCGAATGGCCACTTTTTTCGGCATGCTCGGGCTTGACCCTACCGGATTCACAGATCGCGGAAACGAATTTCGTCTGTCCTGCTCTATATCGTCATGGCCCGGCTTG
>CAIUPC010000039.1 GCA_903900905.1 uncultured Acetobacteraceae bacterium | reverse complement strand
GGGTCGGGAAGCTGGTGAAATCCAGCGGCCGGGTCAGGAACAAGGCCACCATCAGCACCAGGACCGAGGCCGTGACCGACAGCGCCAGGCCCATGTCCAGCAGCACCGTCGGCAGCGGCAGCACCAGCACCGAAAGCAGCGCGACGACACCCAGTGCCAGCCCGATATCACTGCCGGGGGCGTAACGTCGGGCGGTGGCGATGACGGAGGCGCTGTCCATCGGTCAGGCCGCCGCGCCGGCTGCCGGCGGCGGCACCGCCATTCCCTGGGCTGTATAGTCCTTCAGCTTGTTGCGCAGCGCCCGGATGGAGATGCCCAGGATGGTCGCGGCATGGGTGCGGTTGCCCAGGGTGCGGTGCACGGTCTCAATGATCAGATCACGCTCGACCTCCTCCATCCGGCGCCCGACCAGACCGGCGATGCCGCCGGGGCTGGCGGCGTCGGCACGGGGCGCGGGGCCGCCGCTGAGCTCGATCGCTTCGCCGCCGATTTCGGCGCCTTCCGCCAGCAGGACGGCGCGGTGGATGGTGTTCTCCAGCTCCCGCACATTGCCGCGCCAGCCATGGCTGGTCAGGCGGAGGATGGCGTGTGGCGACAAGGGCCGGTGCGGCACGCCGTTCACCTCGGCGTATTTGCGGGCGAAATGGGCGGCCAGGGTCGGGATGTCGCCAGGGCGGTCGCGCAGGCTGGGCACGGTCAGCGACACGACGTTCAGCCGGAAATACAGATCCTCCCGGAACCGCCCCTGCCGCGCCTCGTTCGGCAGATCGCGGTTGGTGGTAGCGAGGATGCGGACGTTCACCTTCACCGGCGTGTCGCCGCCCAGACGATCGATCTCCCGTTCCTGCAACGCCCGCAGCAGTTTGGCTTGCAGGCGCACATCCATCTCGCTGATTTCGTCGAGCAGCAGGGTGCCGCCTTCCGCCGCCTCGAACTTGCCGATACGGCGGGCGAGCGCGCCGGAGAACGCGCCTTTCTCGTGTCCGAACAGCTCGGATTCCAGCAGGTTTTCCGGGATCGCGGCGCAGTTCAGCGCGATGAATGGGCCGCCCGACCGTCGCGAACGGCGGTGGATATGGCGGGCCAGGATCTCTTTGCCGGTGCCGGATTCGCCGGCGATCAGGACCGAGGCGTCGGACTTCGCCACCTGTTCCGCCCGGCGCACCGCGGCGGCCATGGCGGGGTCCTGCACGATCATGGTGTGGGTTTCGCCGGACGCGGCCTCCAGGATCGCGGCGATCAGATCGGGGTCCGGCGGCAGCGGCAGGAACTCCCGCGCCCCCGCCTGGATCGCGCGCACCGCCGCTTCCGGGTCGGCGTTGGTGCCGCAGGCGACCACCGGCACCGCCATGCGTTCGGCCGCCAAGGCGCGCACCACCGCGCCGACATCGTGGGCCAGATCGCACAGCACCAGATCGAGCCGGGCATCGCCGCGCAGCAGATGCAGCGCCTGATCCGCATTATCGGCCTGGCGCAGCTTCGCCCCGCGCGCGATGGCGATCCGCCCGGCCTGACCCAGATCGCCTGCCAGAGACCCGATAATGAGTACCCTCATGACGATCCCCGATCGGCTTTTACGATCTCGGTCATCGTCACACCGAGGCGGTTATCGTCCACCATTACCACCTCACCGCGCGCGACGAGCCGGTTGTTGACGTAGATGTCGATCGCCTCCCCCAGCTTGCGATCCAGCTCGACCACCGCGCCGCGGCCCAGTTTCAGCAACTGGCTGACCTGCATGGTGGTCTTGCCGAGCACGGCGGAAAGGGTGACGGGAATGTCGTACACCGCCTCCAGCTCCCGCGCCGAACGCGGGGCAGGGGAGTCGTTCGGCTCGTTGAGTTCGGCCAGTTCCATGTCATTGGACATGTTCAGTCTCCTTTTGTCGGATCGGGGCGGGCAGCAGCCCGGCGGGGGCGAGGATGGCTTCGATTTCAGCCCAAAGCGCCGCGGTGTTCCGGGTGGCGCTGCCGGCGCGCCAGGTGATGGTGATATCGCCCAGTGGCTGCGCGTCCGTCGGGATGATCCGGATGCGATCGGCCAGATCGGGGTCATGACGCGCGATTTCGGCACTGATGGCTTCGACTGCTTGCGGCGCCAGGCGCACGGCCACCGCTGGTTCCTCCCGCAGGCCGGGCAGAATGGCGCGGATCACCGCGCGCGATTCGGTCTCACCATGACGGGCGGCCAGAGCCGGAAAAGCGGTGGCGAAGGCGGCCATCAACAGGGCAACAACCGCCTCGGCCGTGGCTTCGGCGATGGCGTTGGCCTCAGCCCGGGCGGTGTCCAGGCGGTCGGCTATGGTCGTCAACGCATGGTGGGTCAGGGCCGCGGTGCCGCACTCACATTCCGCCAGACCCGCCGCATGCCCATCCCGCCATCCGGCGTCGCGCGCGGCGAGGATATCCGCCTTGGTAAAGACCGGATCGGCCTGCGGCGGCGGGGCAGGGGGCTTGTCACCGCGCGGCTGATCGAAGTCCTCCGCGAAGATCAGGCGCCGATCGCCGCGCATCAGAGCACCATCTCATCGTCACCGCCGCCGGCGGAGATTTCGATCTGGCCTGGGCCGCGAGGTCTTTGGCCAGCAGGACGATCCCCGCCTGCGCTTCGTCCACATCACGGACCTTGACCGGGCCCAGCGCCTCCATATCGTCGCGCAGCATCTTCGCCGCGCGCTCTGACAGGTTGCCCAGAAACAACGCCTTCACCTTGTCAGAGGCACCCTTCAGCGCGATCGGCAGCTTGTCCTTCTCGATCGCGCGCAGCAGCACCTGCACCGCCGGACCGCTCAGCCGCTGCAGGTCGTCGAAGGTGAACATCAGCGCCTTGATGCGTTCGGCGGCGTCGCGGTTGCGCTCTTCCAGGCCCGACAGGAATTTGGCTTCGGCCGAGCGGTCGAGGTTGTTGAAGATATCCGCCATCAGCTCATGCGCGTCGCGCCGGGCGCTGCGGGCGAGGTTGGACATGAACTCCGCCCGCAACGTCTTTTCGACCCCGTCCAGCACGTCTTTCTGGATGGTCTCCATGCGCAGCATGCGCATCACGACCTCCATCGCGAAGGCCTCCGGCAGCAGCGCCAGCACCCGCGCGGCGTGGTCGGGTTTGACTTTGGACAGCACCACCGCGACGGTCTGCGGGTATTCGTTCTTGAGATAGTTGGCCAGCACATCCTCCCGGACATTGCCGAGCTTGTCCCACATGGTGCGCCCGGCGGGGCCACGGATTTCCTCCATGATCTGGGCCACGCGGTCGCGCGGCAGGGCCTTCATCAGCAGGTTCTCGGTCGTCTCAAAGCTGCCGCTCAGCGCCCCGGTATTGCCCATTCCCTCCATGAACTCATTACACACCCGCTCCACCGTTTCGGCGCGGATGTCACCGAGCTGCGCCATGGCGGCGGAGATGTCCTTGATCTCGTCTTCATGCATCATCGAGAACAGGCGGGCGCTGTGCTCCTCCCCGAGTGCCAGCATCATCACCGCGGCACGTTGGGCGCCCTTGAGGTTGCGGAAATCGTCGGGGTGTGGGGCATCAACCATGGTCGCGCGCCAGCCAGCCGCGGATGATGTTCAGCGACGCCGCCGGGTGTTTCTCGACCATGTCGGATAGCTTGCGCAACGAGGAGGCGCGCATCTGGCCCTCGACCTGGCTGACATCGACCATGTCTGTATCCTCCGCGGGGGCGGCGAGCAGCAGATTCCCGCCGGGGCCGGCAATGGCGGCGGTCGCACCTGGGGGAAGGGCACCGCCGGGTGCCGGCAATTCCCCCATCGCGCCGGCCGGCGGCAGTGCCGCGATGCGGTTCACCATTGGCCGTAGCACGAGGAGCAGCGCCAGCAGCCCGATGACGCCGATGACGGCGGTCTGGGCGAGGTTCAGGAGATCGGGCTTTTCCAGCCGGATCCCGAGCAGCGTCGCCGGATCGGGCGCGCTGGTATCGGGGGACACGAAGCGCAGGCTGACCACGTCCACCTGATCGCCGCGCTTCTCGTCAAAGCCGATGCTGCTTTTGACCAGGGTGGTGATCCGCGCGAGGTCCGGCTCGGCCAGTGGCTGCCAGGTCCGCTTTCCATCCGGTCCCGCGACCTCCGCCCCATCGACCATCACCGCCAGGCTGATGCGCTCGATCTGCGGCTGTTCGCGGATCAGGGTGCGGACGGTCTTGCTGATTTCGAAGTTGGTCGTCTCCTCCTGCCGGCCTTCCTGGGTGCCGCTGGGCTGTGTGCCAGCATCGGCGTTGGGCAGGTTGTTCTGGACTGAGACGGTGCCGTTCTGCTCGGTCGTCTTGCTGTTCGAGGTCACGGTCTGGGAACTGCGGGTCACCTGGCCGTCGGGGTCGAAGCTCTCTTTGGTCTCATTCAGGCGGTCGAAACTCATGCGTACCGCGGCCTCGGCGCGGACGCGGCCGGGGCCGAGGCTGCGTTCCAGCATGTCCTCCACCGCGCGGGACAGGCGGAGTTCGGTGGCGCGGCGGATTTCCTCGGTCGAGAGCGCCGCCGCCGCCGGGCCGGTGGGTTGCCCGGCACGGGCCAGCAGGTCGCCGCGGGCGTCGATCACCGCGATGTTCTGCGGCTTCAGGCCCGGCACCGCGGCGGCGACGAGGTTCAGGATGGCCTGCACACCCTCCCGATCCAGGCGCTGCGCCCCGGCCATGGTCAGCAGCACGCTGGCCTGGGCGTCCTGGCGGTCGCGGGCGAAGGGTTCGCGGCGCGGCAGTACCAGATGCACCCGCGCCTGGCGGATGCCGCGGATGGCGCGGATGGTGCGGCCGATCTCGCCCTCCAGCGCTCTGGTTTCGTTGATTTTTTGCTGGAACTCGGTGAAGGCCAGGGTGTCGCCGTGGTCGAAGATCTCGTAACCGATCGACCCGCCCGAGGGCAGGCCATCCTTGGCCAGCGCCAATCTGGTGTCCGCGATCTGGTCGGTGGGGACCAGGATCTGCGTCCCGCCCGCCAGCAGCCGGTAGGGGACGTGCCGGCGGTTCAACTGCTCCACGATCTGGCCGGATTCCCGCAGATCGAGGTCGCCATACAGCAGCGCCATCTGGTTGTTGCTGCTGGCGCCGCGCAGAATCAGCGTGCTCAGCAGGGCCAAAAGGCCGGCAGCCACCACGCCCATCGCGGCCAGCCGCACCGGGCCGAGCGCTTTCAGCCCGTCCAGCAGGGCTTTCATGGCGGGGTGTCCCGGCGGTCTGGCGGCGTTGTCGGCATGGGTCTGCTTTGGTCCCGGCTCTTGGTCTGCCGGCAGTGTGACGCAAAGGAGTTACCAAGAAGTTAACAGCAGCGAATTTTCTGACGCTTGACGCCCACTATTTGCGGTGGCCCGATGCGCCTCAGCCAATAACAACGGGAGCGCGTCATGCTGGTCTTCGACCTCAGTGCCGAGAAGGTGTTCAACCCCCAGCGTCATGTGGAGAAGATCCTCGGCCTGGTGGGTGAGGGCGATGTCACGGTCGCCTGCTGGGAGCCGGGACAATGCAGCCCCAACCATCTGCATCCCAATGCCACCGAGATCTACTTCTGCTTCGAGGGCGGCGGCGTCATGCACAGCCCCACTGGCTCGGTCGAGGTAAAGCCCGGCGCCTTCGTGGTGCATCCGCGCGGGGAGCTGCATGAATATGTGAACGGGCCGCAGCGGTCGTTGCTATTCCGTGTCCGTTATGGCGATGACATGTCGACGCGCATCAAAGATTGGCCGACCAACCCGGAATTCAAGGCCAAGGCGGAGGATGTGGCGTTTTTCGCAGGGCAGTAATACCGGACCGGGTTGACATTGACTCGCCGGCAGCGCCCCAACGCCGTCATGCCGACGGAGGTCGGGCGCGGACGACGGGGCATGATCAGGGCCGTTGGCGTCACTGCCCCCGCGGGTCCAACGCATCGCGCAAACCGTCGCCCACCAGGTTGAACGACAGCACGCACAGGAAGATCGCGAGGCCCGGGAAGATC
>CAIUPC010000038.1 GCA_903900905.1 uncultured Acetobacteraceae bacterium | reverse complement strand
GCAAAGGCATGGATGCCGACCTGCGTCGGCATGACGGGGTTGGGGCGCTGCCAGTACGTCAACATCAACGGCGCCTGGTATAATACGAACTGGCGTTACGATTGACCGATCACTATCTGGCTAAAACGTCATGGCGGGCGAAGGCCCGCCACCCACGATTTTGTAGATTGGATATGGAAAGTCGTGGGTGGTCCGCCTTCGCGGACCATGACGATTTTGTCGGCGCCGATGGGTCAATGGTCAGGGCGCCTGGTATCGCGCTATTCCGCCGCCATCGCCCGCAATTCCTCCGCCACCGATAGGATTGGCAGACCATCAATCGCGGTCGAGGTCCGGCCATCGACACCCACAAGTTTCTCGCCCACCAGCGTGATACGATACAACTGCCGATCAAAATCGGACTGGAAAATGTCGCGCGGCGCGAGATGGGCGGTGGAGCGGTTGTCCCAGAACGCGATGTCGCCGGCGTTCCATTTGAAGCGCACGGTATATTCCGGGCGGATCACATGCTCCCACAGGATCTCCAGGATCTTGGCGCTTTCCCGCGGCGTCAGGCCGACGATCGACTTCAGGAAGGACGGGCTGACGAACAGCACCCGCTCCCCGGTTTCGGCATGCACGCTGACCAGCGGGTGCTCGCTTTTCAGCGCCCGGCGCTTGACCCGTTCGTCATAAGCGCCGCCCTTGCCGTCGCCGCGGGCCTCAAACGCATGGATGCCGCGCAGGCCATCGACGAAGCCGCGCATGGTCTCCGACAGCCCGGCATAAGCGGCGGCGAGGTTGGTCCAAAACGTATCGCCGCCGTAAGGCGGGATCGTCACCCCCCGCAGGATCGACGCGCAAGGCGGGTTCACCGCGGCCGTCACATCCGTGTGCCAGCCGTACCAGGGCGTGACCATCATCGCCTCGTATTTCTGGTTCGCGGTGCGGTTCTTGGCGACGGAGTAGATCTCGGGATGACCCTCCACATGCCCGAATACCGCATGGCCGATGGTGGGTTCGCCGAACTGGCGCGCCATCGCCACATGCTGGGCGTGGTCGAGGTTCTGGCCGCGGAAGAAAATCACCTTCCACTTCAGGAACGCATCCCGCACCGCTTTCAGCTGCGCTGCCGGCAACGGCCGCGTGAGGTCGGCGCCGCGGATCTCGGCGCCGATATGCAGGGTCAGCGGGACGATTTCGATGCCGTCGGCTTGCTGTTGTGGCGAGACCATGGGCTGCGCTCCTCCGATTTTCCTGAGCGGGACATACCCCGCGGCAGCTGTCAACGGCATCGGCCTTGCCCCGAGGGGCAATCGGGTGAAGCCGCGATTCTATCGCATAGGCCGATATTGCGTTTGCTTCGGCAGGCCGGGCGGTAAAAAACCGTCATCCCCGGGCTTGTCCCGGGGACCCATCGCGGCACAGCCGGAAACCATGGTCCCCGGGACGAGCCCGGGGATGACGGTTGAGGCAAGCCATTACCCCAATTCGGCTGCACCCGATTGCCCCGCCTTGCCCCGCCAGCGGCCAGACCGCTAGGGTCCATCCCAACCACGAAGCCAGCGATCGCCAATCGATCGATCGCACCTGCCGGGAGGCCCATGATGCTGACGGACCGCTACGGACTAGCCCTCACCACGTCCTCCGCCGCCGCGCGCGACGCCTATGTCGAGGGCATCGATATCCTGCTGGCGGTTTACCCGGGTTCGATCGCGGCCTTCGATCGTGCCATCGCCGCCGAACCGGGTTTCGCGCTGGCGCATATCGCCAAAGCGCGCGCCCTCCAGCTCGCCAGCGACGGGGCGGGGATGCGTGCCGCCCTGGCGGCGGCGGAAGCCGCGAGTATCGGCGGTTCGGCCCGCGACCTCAGCCATATCAATGTCTTCCGGCTGCTGTTCGGCGGCCAGGCGGTCGCGGCGCTGGCCGCGATCCGCGCCCATATGGCGGCCTGGCCGCGTGACGCCCTCGTCCTCAGCCTCGCCGCCAATCAAGGCGGGCTGATCGGCATGTCCGGGCTGGCGGGGCGGGAGCAGGGGCTGGTGGATTTCCTGACCGGCCTCGCCCCGCATTATGGGGAGGATTGGTGGTTCGAATGCCATTACGGCATGGCGCTGTCGGAAATCGGCCAGCACGACGCCGCGCGGCCAAAGATCGCGCGCTCCCTGGCGCAAAACACGCGCAATGCCTATGGCGCCCATGCGTTTGCCCATCTGTGCTACGAAACCGGCGATCTCGCCGCCGGCATCGCCTTCCTGCGGGATTGGCTGCCGAACTATGATCGCAATGGCGGGCTGTACGGCCATCTGACCTGGCATCTCGGCCTGTTCGAGTTGCACGCTGATAACGCCGAAGCGGGGTTTCAACTCTACAACGAAGCCTTCTCGGCGGAGGATCATCGCGGCGCGGTGCACCAGAAACTGGCTGACTCCGTCGCCTATCTGTGGCGCTCAGAGCTGGCCGGTCATCCGCGCGATGACGCGAAATGGCGCAAAATCCAGGATTTCGCGCGCGCCAAATTCCCGCGCCCGGGCATGTCCCTGGCCGATTGGCACATCGCGCTGGCGCATACCGCTGCTGGCGACAGTGCCGCCTTCGATGCCTGGGTCGAGGCGGTTGAGGCGTTGGAGCGGGACGGCCGCTATCCGTCCGGCTCCCTCGTCCCCCGGGCCGCGCGCGCCTTCGCGGCGTATCAGCGGGGCGATAATGCCGCCGCCATCGAACTGATCCAGTCCATCCTGCCGGAGCGGGAGCGGATGGGCGGCAGCCGCGCTCAGGTGGATCTGCTCGAAGCGACCCTGCTGCGGGCCTATCTCAACACCGGGCGATTGGAGGATGCGCAACGGCTGCGCGAAGCCCGCCGCCCGGGCCCGGCGGGCCTGCCGGTGGCGGCGGTTGACCGGGTGCAGTGAAGCAGAGGACGCGGGCCGTGGCTGAGCATCCGCATCGCAGCCACGGCGCGTTCAACCCTGGTGTTCCGCGATCCGTTCAATTGCCCGCTGGCACAATGTGAGCCATGCCTCATTGACCGCGCCGATGTAGCGTCCCTCCCGATCGAATTCAAAACGTTCGATATATCCGGACAAAAGACCATCACCCGCCCATTCGATCGTTCCCGGCGGCTTCTCCGATGTGGCATAACGGATGTAAAACAGTACCGGCGCGCCGTCTGCGGCCATCGCGCATCGCAGTCCGGTCAATTCCGGATCCGTCAGGTCACGCGATAATTTCCGGTAAACGAAGATTTTCTCCCCATTTTCCAAATCCGCGATCAGTTTCTGGGTGAGAAACCGAAGACGGCGTGTCAGTTGAACCGCCGCCTTGTCGACCTGGATGTCGCTGACCGCCAAAAACGTGTGCATGCGCATGCCGAACCGGGTGTCTTCGGTCACGAATTCTTCGCGGTTATCGAAAAACTGGGTAGAGATGCGGGTATGGTCACCCAGACCGACCCCATCAAATCGGGCATTGAGTGCGGCGATCAACTGGTCCGGTTCCAGGCTGGCCCAACGCAGAAGGCCGCGCGGTTCCGCACCAAAAGCACGCTGAAAGACGCCAAACTCGCACCCTTGCGCATCGGCGCCGCCAAGGCTTTCGAAGCGCATCAGAAGTTCCGCGGTCGGATTGAGGACCGCTATTTGTTCCGCGACGGATGGATCCTCCGCGATCAGTCGCAAGCGGGCCTCCTGCTCGCGATGCGCAATCCATTGCTCCGCCGGGAAGCGTCGCGCCGCATCCGCCCAGCGTTGCACCGACGCTCTCCCATCCATCCGGCGATCGGCCAGGGCGGCATAATCCGTGAACAGAGCCGCCACGGTGGGCATCTGGTGCATGGCTTCTTCCAGAACGGCTTCAGCGTCGTCGAAACGCCCGGTATCCCGGTAAATAGCAGCCAGGCCAAGAAAGGCGTCGGGCACGTTGGGCATCAGGGTTTTCAGGGCCAGGAGATGGCCTTCCGCGGCGGCCGTCTTACCCAGCGCGGCCGCGATGCCCGCCTGCTCGGTCAGGATTTCCAGGTTGTCTGGCCAGCGTTGCAGCAGTTGTGTGGCGATGTCTTCCGCCGCGGCAAGATCGCCCGCCCGGCGATAGGCGCGCAGCTCCAGCAGGAATGCCGGGAGATGCTCGGGGAAACGATCTTGTAATTCAGCAATGCAGCGGATCGCGATGGGTTTGAAATCGGGTGACTGTGACCAGGATGCGGTGGCGACATCGGCCCGATGCAGTCCCGGTCCCGGGTCGTTGGGACATTGGCGCATGCCTTCCGCCAGCAATTCCAAAGCATCCATCACCCGGGATTGCGCCTCGAGCACCAGAGAGGCGCCGATATAGGCTTCTCGTTCACCGGGGAAAGCCGCCCGCAAGGCGGCGAACCGGTTTTCCGCGGCGGGCCAGTCCTGGCGCCGAAAAGCAGCCCATGCGTATTCACGTGCCGGTGCGAAGGCGCCAGGAAATCGCCCGACGGCGTCCCGCAGCAGCGCGTCGGCGTCGTTAAAGCGGCCAAGGTTGATCCGTGCCAGCGCGGCGGCCGTATAAGCCTCTATGTTGGATGGATTGATGCCGCGCACGTCCGACCAGCGGCTATCGGCCGCATTCCAATCGGCACGCCGCATCGCCAATTCGGCTGACAAAATCGATATGGCGAGGTGATCCGGGAACCGCGCCGCGCCTGAAACCGCCAGTGAGTCGGCCTCGGTCAGTTCGCCGGCGCTTGCCAGGCTCCGGGCGCCCATCTCATAGGCGATGGCTTCGTTCGGGTCGATGGCGCGCATGGCGGCCAGGGCCGCGATGGCGGTTGGCCAATCGTGGCGTTGCATGGCCTGATTGGCGTCGTGCCAGAGATCACCGGTTCCTGAAACAGTCGTGTCGGGCATTGGTCAGGCACCCTGTTCACGGAGGGATTCAAGCCATTACTTGATTCCGGCGTTGTGAGGGTCGATCGCCAGGGACCATTCGGCAGCGGCAAGCGCCTGCATCACGTCACCCCGATCCGCATAAATTTGGCTGATCCGTTCGTGCAGATGCGCGCCCCAGTGGGGGGTGATGCGGACCGCGGTCTCGAGCGCCTCCAACTCCGCGCTGGTTTGGCCGCGGAGACGCTCAATGTGTGACAGGTGATGCCAATACCCCACATGGTTCGGGTCCAGTTCCAACCCCGCGCGTGCGGTTCCTGCGGCCTCATCCAGCTGGCCTAAACGCTCCAATGTGACCGCCAGCAGGGCGTGGGTTTCCGGATTTTGTCCGGATAAGCGCAAGGATTGCCGCAGGGCGTCGGCAGCCCGCTCCAAAGGGCCACCGTGCCGCAATATATAATCTGCCAGGCGATTATAGTTCTCATCGGTCGCAGCTGTTCGGCTGAGATGCATCTCAGCGAAGGAGATGGGCCCGGCAACGTCTCTGGGGCAGGTCTTGGTGACGCATAAAGCACCGCCAAAAAACGCTATAGAGTCGATATTCTGTAAGATATAAGCATCATCGCCCCAGGTACCCGCGTCCTGCTGATGGTGCATCATCCGCGACCGGG
>CAIUPC010000037.1 GCA_903900905.1 uncultured Acetobacteraceae bacterium | reverse complement strand
GTCCAACGAAGCCGGCCAGAATCTGGTCGCCCCAGCCCGTCGGCGGGTCTGTCATTACAGGGGCCTCGCAATTTGGCGTGGTTTATGCTCATGATTTGGACAGTTCATCAGATCGGCCCTTTCGTCGGTCTGGTGGATCAGGGCTGGCGCATCGATCGAGCCGGCGGCAACCCATCGCGAAACCGGTTGAGGTTGCAGTCAGACCAGCCGCCCTCGTTCGCCGTCTTTGATAGCTGCGTATTGAGTCCTGGATTGAACTTCAGTTTTTGGATGGGCATGGCTATAAGGCGGCTACTGCCAACCGAAGCTCCATCGCACTGATCTTCTGATTGAGCACCCTGATTGCCTCAATCAGCGGGGCCACCAATGAACCATAATTGACCCCAACCAATTCTCTGCCCTCGTGATCCTCAAACCGCGAGGTGGCTTCTGGGCAGACAATCTCCATCTCGTTACCGATTACGCCGACAAGGCGGCTGCCATTGGAAATTTTGGTATAGTAAACACCGCGCATCCGCAGCACCAAGTCTAGTGCATCAGGAATAGTAACAACGTCTGTCTTTAGGGATACGTCCGAAGAATTAATCCACGAACCGTTTAGGGCATAGGCATTCCCACTGACGCTGCCCTCGAACCTGTAATAGGCATATCCCCCGCCATATCCTGCACGAACTGACATGGAGTTTCCCCCAGTGTCATAGATCAGCCCCCCGGAGCCTATTGTCACCGCGCTTGAAGCCGTCACATTTGGCGCGGATAGCGTACCAGAGACCGTCACATTTGGCGCGGATAGCGTACCAGAGACCGACATATTTGGCGCGGATAGCGTACCAGAGACCGACATATTGCCGGCGGCACTGATCGAGATGTAATCGATCGATCCAGTGATATCCCGCAGCGCGGTCACGCCGGCCGAGGTTCCCCAGGCCACCGACCGGCCGGAGGCGCCGGTGTCGGTCAGGCGCAGGCAGACATTGTCCACGCCGGTGGAGGCATCTCCGGAGACGTGCAGGCGGGAGGATGGCGCGGTAAGGCCGAGGCCGAGGTAGCCGCTGGTGGGATCGATCCTGGAGCGGGTGCTGTAGCCGATGCGGGCCTGGGCCGGCAGGTCGTTCCATACCGTGCACAAGCCGGAGAAGTTGATCTTCGATGTGGTGCCGCTGCTGTTGCCGAAGACCGTGTCGCGGCTAAGGGTGTTCGGTGCGCCGGTGGTGCTGGTGCCGATGCCGTATTCGAAGCTGGTGCCATCACTGATGTAGTAATAGCACTGGCTGCCGCTGGAAAAGATCGAACTGAACGTGACGCGCCCGGTGGCTGCGCCCAACAGGTTGAGCGTGGCCACGCCGGGATTATTGACGGTTTCGACGATGAAATTGCCGAGCATCGGTTAGATCCTTTCGGTCAGACGGCCGCGCCAAGCCCGGGCGTTGCCGGACTGGTACGGGTAGCTGACATCGGCGGTGGCCTTCAGGCGGCCGAAGATAGCTTCCTGCTGCAGCGTGGCGCTGGAGCTGCTGGGCACGAACAGCACGTTGCCGCCGGCGCGGCTGATGCGATCGACCTGCACCAGCTGGGCATAGAGTTCCGTGCCCGTGACGCCATCCAGCGCGATTTCCCAGCGGCGGCGGTTCCAGCGCGGCGTGGGATATTCCTGGCCGCCGCGGGAGACCATTTCGTCGGTCAGGTCATCCCGGCCCATGGTGCTGGCCCAGTCCGGCCCGATGACCATCGGCCATGCCGGGCCGACGAAAGCGAGCGGCACGTTGATGAAACCATCGGGGTTGCCCGGATTGTTGATGGAGACGACCCAGTAGTCGCCGACCTGGTCCGACGGTGCGCAGGCCACCACCTGGCCGAAGCCGGTGGAGGGGCCGGACAGCGTGACGGTGTAGACGACATGCGCGCCGCCGGTGTTCGACCACAGGGCGAAGGTGACCGACGCCGAGCTGGTGAGGTTGCTGCGGAAGATCCCGAACACCCGGCAAGCGGAGGCAGGCGTGGCGAAGGTGCAGGTGAAGGTGGCGCCGGCCGCGCTGGTGAGCACGCCGAATGCCGTCTGCCAGGCGGCCGAGGGGGAGCCGCTGTCGTATTGCAGCTCCACCGCGGCCATGCCGGTGGCATGGGAACCGTCGGTCAGCACACCGGTCTTGGTGTAGTTCGTCCAGGCCAGATACGCGGTCATACCAGCACCTGAAACGTGATCGAGGAATCGGAGGCATTGAACTGCTCGCCGACGATCTGGCCGCTTTTGCCGGTGGACAGGTCGTCCATCGGGTAGGTGAGCGACACCACATCGCCGATTTCCCGCACCAGGCCGTTCAGCACCGGCAGCGTGACGTCGTAGATCCGTCGCCGGGTGCTCCAGAGCGCGACCAGGGCGGTGGCGAGGGATGCGGCATCGGTCTGCGACTGCAGCGCCGTGGCGATGATCGGCGGATCGTTCGGGCGGTTATAGGAACCCAGGATCGTGCTGCTGCTGGCGGCGGCCAGGCGATCCGCGGCGGCGAGGAAGGCCAGCTTGGCCATGGTGACGTTCGGCGACAGGCCGGAGGTCTGCACGGTGAAATTGTGCTGGTAGCCGACGCGGAAGCGGTACGGCGGCGGCGCCAGGATCGCCGGCAGCGGGGCCGGGGCGATGCGGACGATGTTGGTCAGGTTGAAGGCGTCCACCGTGGTGGGCGACACCGGCAGTGCCCGCAGCGCCAGCAGCCGCAACTGGCCGCTGCGCAGCGGGATGATCTTGGCGCCGAGGGCAGACAGCAGCAGCGCCAGCGCATCGAGGCCGGTGACCGGGGAGGCCGGATCGAAGTAGACGCCGGAGGTGTAGGGGTAGGCGCCGTCCACCGAGGTGAAGCTGGCGGTTTCCAGATTGCCAGATGGGAGCAACAGATCTTCCGATAGCAAATAGCGGGCGATGGTCGCCGCCGTGGTCTGCACGCCCGCGATCGGGAACTGGCCGGTGCAATCCACGGTGATGGTGCGGGCCGGCGTGCTGCCGAGCTGGAACAGGCCGCGGGAATTGTCGGTGCGATACTGCCCGGCCGGCGTGCTTCCGGCATAGAGGTTCGTGGTGTTGGCGCTGAAGGTGATGTTCGTGTCGCCGCCTTCATACAGGGCGACAACTGTGCCGGCGGCGTCGGTGTACTGGTAGATCCGGTTGGTGGCGTCGATCAGGACCGGGGTGACGTTGCGGATCGGGTTGCCGGACGTGCCGCCGCGCGCCTTGGGCAGAGGCAGGCCGGCCAGGGTGGCATCGCCGCCATAGCTGCCGCCGCCCGTGTAGAGGTTCGACTGCACCGGGCGATCCAGCCAGTAGGTGGCATCGCGGATCGGGATCTGCAGTTCCGTGTCGGTCAGGAACCAGGGCGTGGCCACGCCGGCGAAGACCAGGGACAGGGAGGCATAGGCGGGATCGACCAGGTAGCCGCGGGCGAAATAGAGGTTGTCGGCAGCGCGGGTGGATGTACCGGGCGACAGGGCGGGCGGCAGGATCACGGAACTGGCGGCCGTCGTTTTTTCCATCTGCGGCGCGCCGATCCGCACAGTGAAATCGATCGCAAGGCCAGTGGCGAAGCCAATGATATAGCGCGCCAACGCTACGACGACAGCGGAATTAACAAACGCCCCCGAAACCTTATAGCGCTGGGTCGATAGGGCGGCACTGGTCGGATAGGAGATCGTCAGACCGGTAAAGTCGACCTGCGACGGAACCGAATTTCCGCCGAACATTTGCAACTGCATCGCGTTGATATTCGACCACGATCCAGCCGTCAGGCGCAGGAATGCTGATAGCGTCCAGTTATCGTTTTGCGCGGTCGGGATATTCCAGGGGGTGAAATCGAAATAAGTGTAGCCGGCAGCCGTCGATGTTCCGTTATACCTGATTTCGATATAGGGCACGCCGCCCTCAGTTCCCACGCCAACAATCGTCCGGGTCAGTCCGAAACCGTAGGCATTAGCCCAACTATTTGGAGCTGTTCCCGGCGATCCTGCGATCATCCCTTCGGCGCGGGGATTCGGCAGCCAATTCTTGCCAGCCGGCTCATTCAACTGCACCGGGTTGCCGGTGCTATAGTCCGTGCGCACCACGCCGATGGCGGCAGTGGCCAGGGCTCCGGTGCTGTCGATGTAGGTGCCGATCGTGGAGCGCGTGGTGGCGGGGCCATCGAAATTCTCGTCGGTCTTCGTGCCCCAGTAGATCTTCGCGCCGCGGCCGTCGGCGTTCCAAGCGGCGGCGAGGCTGTCGTAGCGGTTGTCCGGGTTGGCCAGGTTCAGCGTGCCCCAGGCTGCCGAGCCGGTAGGGACGGCAGGATCGAGGTTCAGGCGGCGATCGATCTGGAAGGCGCTGTCCAGCAGCGCGGGATAGACCTGCAGGCCACCGGCATCGGCTTCGCGCGTGCGGTAGCCGCTGTCGGACGCGCGCAGCGTGTCGGTGCCGGCCGGCGCATCGGCCGCCAGCGCCAGCGTGCCCAGGGCATGCGTGCCCAGGCCATAGGTATAGCCGATGGTGGATACCCCCGGCTTGGAGATGACCACCTCGGCGGCGTAGAACGGCACGTTGGTCATGCGGCGAGCTGCCCCGGCGCGCCGGCATTCTGGGCCACCTGGCGGCGCAGGGCCGCGACCTCGTCCTTCAGGGCCTGGAGGTTATCGACCAGGATGGCGGTCTGGGTGCGTGTTTCAGCAGTCAGCACCGAGGCGGTGAGCTGGTCCGTGGTGGTGGCGCTGATGTTGGATAGCACGTCCAGCACCTTGTTGAAGTCAGCGACATAGGCGGCGCCGGAGCCGTTCACGTTGCGCGAGGCCGACAGGAACGAATTCGCATAGCCGGACAGGCTGGACAGGCTGTTGAAGTTGCCGGCCGTCGCGGCTCCAGACACGGCGTTGAACTGGTTTGTCGCCAGCAGCAGCTGGTCCTGGGCTGAGAGCGGCGAGGCGGAGCCAGTCTGCAGCTGCTGGACGTAGCTGGTCAGGCTGGTGATCGGGCCGGACGCGCTGGCGGCCAGCTTGTCGTTATATTGCTGCTGCAACGCCAGGCGCTCTTCGTTCAGGGTCTTGTCTAGGCTGAGCATCTGGTCAGCGTAGCGGCTGTCCTGAGCGAACCACTGGCCGTATTTGTCGACAAGCTGCTGGCCCCAGGCGTCGCGCTGGTCCTGTGCCTGGCGGTCGAAGTTGGCCAGGGCGATGGCCTGCGCGGATGCCGGGCTGTTGGAGATGCTGGCGGCGGCGGTGGCATAGCGTTGGGAGATGCTGAATTGCTGATCGCCAATGGCCTTGTCGGAGGCGGCTGTGAGGTTAGCCAAGGCTTTGTCGCGTGCCGTGACCAGATCGCCTTCCGCCACGCCAAGCTGGCGGGCCTGGTCGATGGCGTCATTATAGGTGGCGTTCAGGGCCTTGTACTGCTCGACCAGCTGGCTTTCCGGCTTGTCGGCGGCCTTCACCAGGGCCGGCATCGTGGTGCCGACGAAGTCGTTCAGCTGGGTGACCTTGTTCACCACATCGATCAGGGACTGGAAGTCCGAGAAGGACTTGCCCTGCACGGCGGCGTTCATGCGCGGGTCCGAACTGCCGAACTGGAACTTCGACAGGGCATCCTGCAGGTTGTTGAACTTTCCGCCCCCGGCCGCACCCTGGCCGAGCTGGTTCACCGGCACGTAGTTCAGCGACAGGTTGCCCTGCTGCACCAGCTGGTTGAACGCATCCACCTGCTGCTGCGCCGCTGATCGGCTGCCGCCGATATCCGCCTGCTGGCCGATCGAGTTGCCGAGGTTCAGCTGGTTACCATTCACGCCGATGGCGGTGGAGGTATAGGAGCTTTGCTTGCCCGGGCCGATGAACGATCCGCCGGCACCGCCGAACAGCCCGCCGGCCAGGCCGCCGACAACGGTGCCGACTGGCCCGAACAGCGAACCGATCGCCGCGCCGCCCAGTGCCCCGATGCCTGCGCCAATTGTCGGCGCCGGGCCGGTCTTGCCCATGGTGCCTTGCAGGTAGCCGCCGAGCAGTGACCCGGCTGCGAAGCCAGCCCCGATGCCGCCGCCCCAGGCTCCGAGGCTGGAGCCCGTGCCAAGGAAGCCGGACGTGGAGGCCAGGCCGCCCGTGGTGGCGCCTTCCGCGATCAGGCCGCCGGGCCCGACAACAGGTGCCATGCCGGCCGCGCCAGCACCGACGCCGAAGAAACTGTCTACCCCCGCACCCATACCGAGATAGGAGCCGCCCGACAGGCCGCCGGTTAGCACGCTATAGCCACCCTTGGCGAGCGACCACAGGTTCGACAGCGTACCGAGGCCAAAGCCGGAGTTCCCTGCCGCCTGCCCGGCCGATACGCTGCCGGCGCCTGCCGCGTTGCCGCCGGTCAGGACCGCCAGCGCACCGCCCAGGGTGCCGGCATTGCCGCCGAAGAGGCTGTTCGCGATGGGGTTGATCACAGCCAGCTTAACGAATTGCTGGATCACCTGCGTGGCCACGCCCTTCATCACATTGCCCCAGTTCACCGCCGCGCCCTGACCCTGAACGAACGCCTGGGTGATGCTGTTGCCGATGGCATCGAATGCCTGGGTGAAGGCATTCGCCAGATCGGCAATGGACGCTTGCGCCTGCTGGAAGTTACGCGAGGCCGCCGATGCAGCATCAAGGGAGCGGGTATAGGTTTCGATGCTATCGGTATACTGGTCTGTGCCTTCGGCAAACTTAGCTCGCGCCAGCTTCGTGGCAGTTTCCTGGTTCTGCATATGGCTGATCGACTGAGCCGTGCCGTCATAAGCCGCCGCGACACGCAGTTGGGCCGCCGTATCGAGATCGGTTTGATGGATGGCGTCTGAATAGTCGGTTGCCAGGGCTACCTGCTTGGCTGCCTTGGCTATGGCCAAAGTCTTTTGATCTGTGGCAATTCCCGAGCTTCGTTCAGCCGCCGCGAATTGCTGATCGATCACCGCCATATCGCGCGCGAACCCTGCCTGGGCCTGCAGGGCAACCGTGGCATCGACGGCGGAACGGGCCATCTTCTGCTGGTCGGTGATCAGGTCCGATTCTTCGCCGCGCAGCCTGGCCAGGGCTTCCTGGGTCTTGGCAAGCGTGTCGGGATCCAGCCCACCAGCGGCAATCGATGCCTGTAAATTCTTCTGGTTTGCCAAATTTTGATCGCGCTGGAACGACAATCCGCCAAGCGATTTCACCAACGTGAAAGCATCATCCTGGGCGGAATTGTTTGGTCCGCCTGATACGCTTCCCGGCGGGATCGGCGGCACCGGCATACCACCGGATGCCGATCCGCCGCCGGGCAGCGACAGGCCCATCTTCGCCACATAGCCCTGTGTCTCGGCCGGAATGACGGTGGACACGCCGGCAATGAACTTGTCGACGTTGCCCGGGCCCCAGTTATAGGCCATCGCGACCAGGGCCGGATCGCCGTTATATTTGGCCCAGAGCTGGGCGATGTATTTCAGCCCGCCTTCGGTGTTGCCGGCCGACGTCGTCGGGTCTACGCTCAGGGCGGCAGCAGTTTGCGGCATGAGCTGGAAGCGGCCGAGCGCGCCGGCCGAACTGGTCAGCACGCCACCCGCTGTATTGAACTGATTGCCGCCCGATTCAATCTCGGCGATCTTCGTGGCGAAATCCGCCTGGATGGATGACAGATCCAGGTTGCCGGCAAAGTTCTTCCGCTCCGCGATCGTGTTGATCTCGGTCATCACCGCGGTGGGCAAGCTGGTGCTGGGGGACACCGCACCCTTCACCTGGTTCGGGATTGCCCCCGGCGACAGCAGCGACACGGCGATCTGGCGCATGTGCTCGATCGCGCTGGTCACGGCGGTGATCTTCTCGATTGCCCAGGCCGCCGCATCGGTGATGGCCGTGCCCAGCACGTTGGCAAGGCTGCGGCCATCCTGGCCAGTTTTCGTGAAAGCATCGGACAGGCCATGAATCGCCTGCTGCAGCGGCGTCAGGCCATCGTCCGTGATATGCTTTGTTCCAACCTGCAGCACGGCCAGTTCCCGCGCGAAGGCGCCGGCCTTGTCGCCGGCATCGGCCTGCAGCTTGATGCTGTAGGCCAGGGCCTGGGACATGCCGGGGAAATGCTCGTTCGCCAGATCGGCGGCGGCCTTCGCCGGATCCTGCAAGGCGACAGCCAGCTTCTTCGCCGCATCAGCCGCCGTGCCGCCCAGCATCAGCGACAGGTCTCCGGCGGTCTTGATCAGGCTTTCCAGCTGCGCCTGGCTGCCGGAGTAGTTCGGCGCGCTGGCGATGACCTGTCCGGCGGCGCGGGCATCGGCGGTGGAGATGCCGGTGCTGGCCGCGATCGCCTTGGCGGCGGCGGTGACGGTGCCGGCGACCTGCACGTAGTCGTCCCGCGTGGCGGATAGCTGGTTGCGCAGGGTGGCAAGCTGGCGGGCCGTGCTTTCCGCGCCGACGCCCAGCGCCACCGTGGCGGCGACCATGGCCGTGCCGGCCAGCACGTACGGGTTGATGGATGCGATCATCGAGCCGACGCCCTTCGCCATCGCGCCGAAGCCCTGGCCGGTGGACAGCGACACGTCCACCACCTGGTGGCCCTGCTGGATCAGCGTGGTGATCACTGGCATGCCGCTGGCGATGGAGCTGAACGCCTGCACCGACTGCACGCCGAGCTGGCGCATGGCGAAGGCGGCGTTGCCGGACGACACCGTGACGGCATCGTGCGAGCCGCTGAGCGCATCCATCGCCTTCTGCGCCCGGATCACCGGCGCCTGGATGCCATCCATCGAGCGGGTGTATTCCGCCGCGCCGATATCGCCGTTCTTCAGCGAGGCGGCCAGGATGGCAGCCCGGTCGGCAGCCAACGCCTTCGCGTTGGCAAGGTTGTTCGTCGCCTTCGACAGGGCATCGAACCGGCTAACGAGGCCCTCGCCGGTCTGGCTGACCTGGCGCATCGGCGCATCGATCTTCTCCGCCGCCTGCGCGAGCTTCTCCAGATCGCGCGTGGCGGCAGCCGCCCCGGCGCTGATCTGGTTGTCAAAGCCGATCCTGATTTCCTCGACCGTTGGCATCAGGTCTTTTCCGTGATGATGAGGGCGGGATAGGTCATCTGGGCACCCGGGCGGGTGTCGGCGCGCAATGCCACGCGGGCGGCGTGGCGGCGGCCACGGCGGAAGCGCCCCTTCAGGATGTAGGGCGTGACGATGCCGTTGGGCGCGTTGCCGGCTGGAATGACGATCAGCGAGCGGGAGAAGCGCAGGGACGGGAATGCCTTCTGCGCTGCCTGCCGTGCGCCTTCTACGATGAAGGGCGGGGCATGCACGCGGGTATGGCCGACATCGATCGTGCGGGCGTACGGCATCGGGTTGGTGATCATCACCTCCGAGCCAGACGGAATGTCGTTCAGATCCCCGGGCCAGCGCCGGCCGTTCACCGCGACGAACCAGGCGCGCACATAGTCGCCATCTTTCCGGGGGGAGCGGGCGATGCAGTAGGATAGCGCGAAGGCCGCCGCCTGGCCGAGCACCGCGAAGCGATAGATGATCTGGCCATCCGGGCGGACGGTTTCCTCCATCGCGCCGCGGCGGCCATCGACGAGGGTTAGGTAATTTCCCTTGGCATCGCCGGAGGCAATCGCATCGTCCCGGACCCGCCGCGCCACGCCGGCCAGCGTTTTCGACAACGCGGCCGGCGAGAGCGTGGCATCACGGAACACCCGGATGGAGCGAGCGACGGCGGCACCGGCTGCCATCACGCCGCCTGCTTCTGCTGTTCGGCCCACCAGTTCATGTATTCGGTGTCCATTTCACAGATGCAGTGATCCAGGAAGGCCAGATCGTCCGGTGAGTGGCCGTGATAGCGCGACCAGGTCAGGACGGAGGTCCAGGGGATGCGTAGTGGTTTCGAACGGATCGACATGCCACCCATAGCCATCGCCATACCGATCACCTCGGAGGGCCGTTCGTCACTCAGTCGGTTCCAGGCGGTCCAGATCCAATCGAGCCAGGGACGCGGTTCCGGCCGGTCCGCTTCGGATGCGGCGGCCAGGGCAGCGGCTGCCGGATCGTGTTCCGCCACCCGCGCCAGGAACGATGCAGAGTCGGCTTTGCCGGCTAGGTGCCAGCGAAGCCGGTGCCGGAGTTTTTTGCGGCGGCCTGAGCCTCTTCGGTGCGGGCCTGGCCAACGCTGGAGGCGGCATTCAGGGCGAGCACGAGCAGGGAGACGTAGCTGTCCCGGTCGGCAAGCATCTGCTTGAAGTCTTCGATGCTGACCGGGGTGCCGTCATCCTGCTGCAGGCCACGCACATCCAGGACGCAGTACTGCGCCAGCGCCTCGCCCTGACAGAGATCGTCCAGGGTCGGCGGCAGGCTGTCGGGGGTGAAGGGGGTGGCGCCGGGCACCAGGCCGCGATTGGCCTTGCGGGCGGCATCGCGGCGCAGGCTGTTCAGGGCATCGCGATAGCGCGAGGTGAAGCCGCGGGTCTTGATCTCGAACGTGTCGGCGCCGACACCGACGGTGATCCATTCGCCATCGGAGATCGCGGCGGCATTGAGCTTGAAGGCGGAGAGCTTGGCCATTGTGTTCCTATCGGGGTCGGGTTCGGGAATTCGGGAAAGCGCGGCGGCATGTCCCGAACATGCCGCCGCGCAGCCTGGCGCTGGTGCTTGAAAGGAAAACCAGCGCGCAGCGGGGTCAGACCTCCCAGTACTCGAGGCGCTGGAAGTCGATTTCGCAGTTCGTGACCGGATCGATCGAGGTCATGAATGACAGCGGCAGGCCCACATCCTGGTTCTTGCCGCCGGCATTCGGCGAGCCGGCGGTGAACGTGACGCGGGGGAAGGTGACGACCAGCGCCTGGCTGTTGGCGGCGGCGCGGGCCGAGAGGTTGGAGACGGTGCCGGCCAGCAGCTTGGTCAGGAAGGCATTGCTGCCGAAGTAGGTGTCGAGCGTGCCGGTGATGCCGATTTCACCGAAGCCGAGGGTGACGGCGCCGACATTGCCCACCGCGTTGATCTGGCGGACGTTGTTGGCCATCGTGAAGTTCAGGTTGCGCACCCAGTTCGGCGAGCTGATCGGCACGCCAGCTTCCGCGATGCGGCCGACCGCCACGTTGCTGGTCATCACCAGGGCGGTGGTGGCGGCATCGTAGCTGGTGCCATTGGCGACAGTGCCCTGGGTGCCGGTGAGGCCCTTCAGCGCAGCCGTGGCGACGATGCCCTGGTCGGTGGCCATCGTGACCTGCATCGTGTCGACCGAGAAGCCCTTCTGGTAGATGTAGACCGGCGTTGCCAGATCGGTGAAGGCGCGCTCGACCGCGAGCGTGACTGGCGTGACGCCATTGCGGATCAGATCGCCGAAATACACGCGAAGGGTTTTGCCGGTGCCTGCATCCACGCCCCAGCCGGTGGGCAGGTTGTCGCAGGTAAGCGCATGCGCGGCGATCGCGGTGATGCGGACCCAGTCATTATTCGCGGCCACGGTGGAGAACCGGAAGTTAGTGCCGGTGCCGCCGATCTTGAGCCACTGGCCGACCGACAGGCCGAGCGTGGTGAAATCCATCGTGGTGGAGGCAAGGCCGGAGGCGGTGGCGGTGATGTCCGCGGAAACACCCTGGAAGCCAACGACCTTGCAGCGCGCCTGGGCCGGCGGGCTGGCTTCGGTGGCGAAGCCGGCCGCGGTGCTGGTGTAGCTGGTGGCGCCGCCGGTGGTGACCGGGAACAGGCCGTTGTTGCCGGCGATGCCGAAGCCGGAGTTCTGCACCAGGTGGCCGACGGCATAGGCCGCGCCGGTGGTGAAGGTGACGACGTTGGTGGTGACGGTGATGGCAGTGATCACCGAGGCCGCCACGCCGTCGTTGTAGCGGACCGGGGTATTCGTCCAGAGGTTCAGCATCGCCGACTGGAACAGCTCGGAGATCATCGTGCCGTCGGTCGGGAAGCTGACTTCAAAATCGAACGAGCCTGAGTTGTCGTTGTTCATCAGCGCCGGATCGGCGGACATGCGGTCTGCGCGGATTTCACCGGAGTTGAAGAATTTCGGGACATACTGCAAGCCTTCCCGCGTGATGCGCATCGTGCGCATGCGCGGCGTGCCAGGCGGCGTGCCGATCGAGGTTTCGCGCACCAGCGCAAGCCGGACCCGGTTGCTGTCCATCGTCGAAGTCTCCTGTTGAGGTCAGTGGGTGCGGAAATCCCGCATTAGTCGCGTATCCAGTCGGCCCAAGCGGTCATGCCCCACAGAGCCCCGTTTTCGCTGCCGGTCTGGCCGGCGCCGATCGACATCGATTGAAAGCGGACATTGGGCGGCAGACGCAATCCGCGCAGCAGCGTGATGAACGCAGTGGCGAGCTGCCGGGCGACGGTGCTGCCGGTGCCGGCCGGGACCAGCACATGGCCGAAGACCGTGCCGCTTTCGCGCCATAGCTCGGTGGCAGACCCGCCGGAGCCAATCGACATCTGGTCATAGCCGGTGCCCTCGATCTCCACGATCAGGAACGGCATCGGCGATCCGTCGTTGGCGATAGGCGGCGTGAACGCCTCGTTTTCCCAGGCGATCGGCGTAGATGTCCATTGAAGGGACAGGTAATCGTGCACTGCGGTGTAGATGGTATCGGATGACATCAGCCGCGCACCCGCAGAACGTAGCCGAGCGTTTCGGTGGGGCTGCGCAGCACGTTTACCGACAGCACCATCGCCCAGGCGCCGCCGATCTGCACCTGGTCGTCCTTGCGCGGCGGGGCAGGCCAACTGGCGGTGCGGATGGTGGATGTGCCGATCCGCACTTCGCGGTCCGTCTGCACTACCGGGCCGCCGGCGATCAGCTGGGCGGCCGTGAGATAGTTTACCTTGCCGATTAAGGATAGATCCGTCACCGAGGTTTGGATGCCGGCAACTACAGCCTTCCGGCGGAGCACGATCGGCTCGCCTTTGGCTGCAATGATCTTGTCGATCTGGTCGGCGGTCTGCATCAGACGGGCTGGTTCACGTAGGGCCGCAGGATGTCCATCTGGCCGTCATCCAGGTCCATGCCGGACAGGCCGCGCTGGAAGTAGGTGGTTCTACCTACGCCTTCAACCAGATCGATCTGGACCGACGGGTCGCCCTGCCGGCGGTACCATGCGGAGCGGACCATCGACAGGCAGACCTCTTCCACATCGCTCGGCAGGTTGGGGCTGGTGTCGTTGGGCAGTTTCCAGCCGGCCGTATAGACCACGGTGAAGGGCGGCTGGGTCCAGAAACTGCGTTCGCTGTTCAGGATCCTGTGGACGAAGCTAAAGGTCGGTCCGGTTTCGCTTTCATACAGCGTGGGGCTGACCAGGCCGTCGCCGTCCGTAACGCTGGTCAGGCTGACGAGCGGCCAACGCGACAGGCGCAGCGTGCGCCAGTTGGCCCGGGCGAAGCCGGTGATCGGCGCGTAGCGGAACAGTTCCGACAAAACGGCGTAGCCGAACACCCGATCGCAGTAGGATGCGATCACCGAGGATGCGCGATCGATCAGCTTGGTGATCAGCGCATCCGAGGCCGTATCGGTTATGCCGAGTTCCTCTTTCGCCTTCGCCAAGGTGGTGAGGGCGGTGCTGACCGGCGATGTGGTTTCGGTAAGGATGGACGGCATCGCCGGCGCTTCCGATCAGGCGGGTTCTGCGCCGTGCGCCAGCGATTCGGCGTACGCGACGGCGGCCTCGTTATCGTCGGCCACGCCCTGGTCCTTCGCCGCGGCGATCTCTTCCGCGGACAGGTCTGCAATGTCATCGGCCTTGTAGTCGATGCCATCGATGCGCGTGGCGGTCAGAATACGGACTTTCATGGGATCTGCTTTCCATCCAATGCAAAGGGCAGTCTGGCGCTTCGGGACAGCGCCAGACGCGGGGTCAGGTGGCGGAGTGCTGGTAGTACTTGACCGCGTTCACATCGATCAGGTTGCCGCCCGTGCGCAGCCACGCCAGGAAGCCGACCTGGCCGAGCTTGGCGTAGGCGCTGTCCGTGAAGCGGAACATCGTCACGTCCATCGCATCACGGATCTTGTAGTAGCTGAAATCCCCGAACAGCAGCGTCTTAGCGTTGGCGGCCGGGACGGCGATGTCGTTGTTCACCCATACCGGATAGCCGAGCAGGTAGTCGAACACGACCGGGGTATTCTGGTTGGAGAACCCGCCGGCGCCGTTGTTGCCGCCGCTCTGGTTCGTGCCGACCTGAATGCCGCCATCCCAGCTCGGCGTCCAGAGCGGACGGCCGGTGGTGTCTTTCAGCTTGCGCAGCACCTTCAAAAGCGAATCGTTGGTCATGAAGGAAGCATTCGGCCCGCGATAGGCAGGATCGACGGAGTGCACCAGGTCGATCAGATCGTCGAAGATGATCGTCAGGGTCTGGCCGGTGGTGCCGACCTTGCCGCTGCCGGCCTTCGGCACGACGCCATCCGGCTGAGTGGTGCCGGTGCCGACCGTATAGCCGGTGTTGGCGACACGGCCGAGGCGCTGGCCGAGGCGCTTCATGATGAATGCCTCCATGTCGATCGTGCTGTCCTGCAACAATTCAACCGGCGCGGCGACAATCTTGGACGATGCTTTGAACACGTTCAGCGACACGGTGCCGAACACCGGATCGGCCGCCGTGGCGGTGGTGTTCTGGGCGATCCACTCGCCGACCTCGGCCGTGCCGTCCGTGGTGGGGTAGGACAGCGGCTTGCCGTCGGCAGTCTGCAGGACATCGGCCACCTTCCGCATGGTGCCGTACGCCTTCATGTAGTCGATCAGCTGGGAGGCGATCAGCGACGGAACGCTGTAGCCACCTTCCGACCCGGTGGTCGTCGACATGGTGTTGCGGATGACCTGCCATTGCTCGGCCGTGATGGCGCGCTCGCCTTCGCGGGTCCAGATGTCGAAGATCCGCAACGGATCGTTCTCCGGCAGATCGCGGGCCAGCTTCTTTGAGTGTTCGGCGCTGTTGCCGTCGAAGATCTTGCCGGCCTCGGCATCCATCAGCTTCTGGTGGTTGCTGATGGTCTGATCGATCGAACCGATCTCGTTTTCCAGGCGATCGAATTCGGCCTGCTGGTCAGCGCCCCATTTGCCGGCGGGGTGCTCGTCCAGCAGCTTGCGGGCCTCGCCGGCGCGAACGTTGCGGCGCTCACGCGCTTCCTGAAGGTTGAACATAGTCTGGTTGTCTCCTGTAGCTCCGCGCCTACGGCCGGAGGGTTGTGGGTTGGCCGGGATCAGGCCGCGTGGTCGAGTAGGCGCAGGCGCCGCGCGGCTTGCGCGCGGATGGCTTCCGCATCGGGGGCGGTGTTTCGTTTAGGTTTGGGTGTGGTCAGGGCCTTCGGCACACGATCGAAGGCGCTGAGGTTGAAGTTGTGCATTTCACTGGCGCCCTCGGCCGCTTCTTCCGCGGCTGAATCGATCGCATCGCAGAGCTTGCAGGCCAGGGCCTCTTCCGCCGTGAACCAGGTTTCCGCCTGCATCCAGGCGATGGCTTCGGCCTGGGTGCAGCCACACTTGGCGGCGTAGTCGGCGGCGATCGACTGGTCGATCTTGTCCAGCAGGTCCGCCATCGAGCGCAGGCCGGTGGCGTTGTCCATCGTCAGCACCCAGGACTGGTGCACCATCAGGAATGAGCCGACAGCCATTTCCAGCGTATTCGCCGCCACCGCGATCGTGGAGGCGGCCGAGGCGGCCAGGCCATCGATCACGCAACAGGTGGGGCCCGGCAGGGCGCGGATCATCGAGGCGATGGCCCGGCCTTCGAACACGTCCCCGCCCGGGCTGTTCAGCCGGACCGTGAGCGGCGTGGTGCCGATGTTGGCGATGGCATCGGAGAACCCTTTGGCGGACACGCCATACCAGGGATCGATCACGTCATAGACCAGGATCTCCACGCCGCCCTCGCCCTGCTGGCGGATGGACAGGCCACGGCGATCTCCGCCGGCCGTGTTTTCAGCGATCAGCTGTTGCAGGCGGTTCTTAGGCCGGAGCATTGGCTTGGGTGCCTTTCGCGGTGGTCGGGTCATAGAGAGAATCGGCGCCGGGAATCGCGATGTAGCCTTCGGACAGGCGGGCTTCGTTCTGGCTGATGATGCCGGGGCCCTGGGATCCGCCGACCATCTGGCGCAGGAACGTGGCGCGGGTGGCGGCATCGCCGCGGAGCAGCTCGTCGACGTTGAACTTCACGAACCGCGAGGCCGTGCGGAACAGCTTGCGGTTCAGTTCCTGTTCGATCGATGTCAGGCGATCTTGCAGCGTGTATTTGATGAAACCGAGTGAAAGATGCTCCACTCCGGCGCCAAAACTGGTCGTTTTTTCGGTTTCGCCGACCATGAATGGCGGCACGCCAAAGGCCCGGCAGATATCGATCACCTGGAACTTCCGGGCTTCCAGCAGCTGGCTGTCTTCCGCCGACAGGGACAGCTCGGAAACGTCCAGGCCCTCGGTCAGGATCAGCGGTCGGTAGGCGTTTTCCAGGCCGGTATGGCGCTGCACCCACGCCTCGCGCAGGGCTTCGCGCTGGCCTTCGTTCATCTTGCCAGGTGCCTTGATCACATGGCGAACCATGGCGCCGGAACCGAAGAACCGGCCGGAGAATTCATCCGTGGCAATGGCGATGCCGATGCCGCTTTTGGCGCCCCACTGGATGGCCGACATACCGCGCAGGCCATCGAAGCCGAAGCCGGGGATATGCAGCATGTCTTCCTGGTCGCAGCCGCGGGGCTCGCCGTAGTCGTCCAGGTAGAAATAGGTCAGGCGGTTGTTGGTGAGCTTCACATAGGTGCCCAGCGCGCGGATCGGCTGCAGCTCGATCGGCGTACCATTCGGCGCGCGGATGATCCGGGCAAACCCGTCACCGCGGAGCAGCTCCGATTTGATCAGCCACTTCCACATGGATGATGCTGTCCAGCGGGCCTGCGGTTCTTCGTTCAGCAGCCACCAGAGGCTGTCCGCCTCGTTGACCTTCTTGCGCTGGCCATTCGGTTCGCGGCGGTAGATGTCGAGCGGCAGGGACGCGATGGCACCAGCGATGATGCGCACGCAGGCATAGACCGCGGCGACCCGCATGGCGGAGAGTTCATTGACCGCCACGCCGGTGGACGACGGCACGGTGCCGAAGAATTCCTGAATGGATGGGTCGGATGAGAGCACCGTGGTGGTGTTCTGCACCGCCATCGTCGGTTCCTTGCCGGCTCCCCAGGATCGGAATTTCATAGAACCTCAAACCCCTGGAAAATGGTTTCATCGGTAGCGACGATGCTGCCGCCATGGGCCATGATGGCGGCCACGATGCCGTCGATCTTGTCGCTGGCCTTGGCCTTGGTCGGCTTGATGTTGCCGGCGGCATCCCGATCGACGACGGCGTTACGGGCCATCCAGGCAGCGACGGGATTGTTGCCGTGTTCCATTTCACCAGGCGCTGTGACCAGGCGCTCGAACGACTGGGTGGGCGAACTCATGGACAGGAAGCCCTGGCCAAAATACTGAACCTCGATGCCGTCCTGGTCCTTCAGCTCGGTGGCGAGCTGGGCGGCGTTGTAGCGGTCGATCCCGAGCCAGCGCACGTCGAATGCCTTGGCGTCGGCGACGATCTGGGCACGCACCAGGCCGAAATCGGTGACGTTGCCGCCGGTGACAGTCAGCGCGCCCATGTCCGCGAATTGTTCGTAGCGCTTGCGGCGTGGAAGGGCTGCCTTGGCGACGGCGGCTTCCGGGAGCCAGAAGCGCCAGAGGAAGGTCTGGCGCGGGCGGGTCGGCGTCGGCTTGAAGTGCCAGCAGACGCTGGTTAGGTCGTTCGTGAGGGACAG
>CAIUPC010000036.1 GCA_903900905.1 uncultured Acetobacteraceae bacterium | reverse complement strand
CGGCATAGGGCGCGGCCGTAATAACTTCGGCATAGGCGTCATCGGGCAGGAACGGTGCCGAACAGGCCAGGCCCAGAAGGTGTTGCGCCAGCACATCGAGGCCGCCGGGGCGGGGCGGATCGCCGTCGAGTTCATGCGCCTCGACGCCCAGGATCGCGGCTTCACACTCCAGAACCTCAAACCGGTTGGCCGGAACCAAAATGGCGCGGGACGCCTCATCCATCCGGTGATTCGATCGGCCTATTCGTTGCAAAAGGCGGGATACGCCTTTGGGAGCGCCGACCTGAATGACCTGATCGACGCCGCCCCAGTCGATTCCGAGGTCTAATGAGGATGTTGCGACGACCGCTCGAAGTCGCCCCGCGGACATCGCGGCTTCGACCTTGCGGCGTTGCTCGATCTCCAGCGAGCCGTGGTGCAAAGCGATGGGCAGGGTGGCGTCGTTGATTTTCCACAACGCCTGGAACATCAGCTCGGCCTGGGCGCGGGTGTTGACGAAGACGATGGTCATGCCGGCGGCGGCGATGCGCGCCATGACCTGCGGCGCCGAGTCCAGGCCCATATGCCCGGCCCAGGACAGTTCCCCGGGCGGAATCATGACGGATAAATGCGGCGGCGCCCCGTCGGCGACCGCGATTACTCTGTCGGCGCCGACAAAGGCCTTGATCGCGTCGGGATGCGCGACGGTGGCGGACAGGCCGACACAGCGCAGCCCCGGCGCCAGCTTGCGCAGGCGGGACACGCCGAGCGCCAATTGGTCGCCACGTTTGGTGCCGGCCAGCGCATGCACCTCGTCCATCACCACGCAGGCGAGCTTGCCGAAGAACACGTCGGCATCGGCCAGCGACAACAGCACCGCGAGGCTTTCCGGCGTGGTCAGGAGGATCTGCGGCGGGTTCGTTTTCTGCCGGGCGCGGCGGTTGGCGGGGGTGTCGCCGGTGCGGGTCTCGATGCGGATGGGCAGGCGCATGTCCTCCGCCGGCCGCATCAGATTGCGGGCGATGTCGGTTGCCAGGGCTTTGAGGGGGCTGATGTAGATTGTGTGCAGAGTCTCGACCGGGGTCTCGGTCAATGCGACCAGGCTGGGCAGGAAGCCGGCCAGCGTTTTACCGCCGCCGGTGGGCGCGATCAGCAGCGTGCTTTCCCCGGCGCGGGCGGCGTCGAGCATGGCGCGTTGATGGGCCCGCGGCACCCAACCCTGGGCGGCGAACCATCCGGCAAAGGGTTCCGGCAATGTTCTCGTCATGGGCGAGGATAAGCACAGTGCGGCGTGGGGCGCCATGACGGGATGTCCGCGGCGGGGGGCAATGGTGAGGCCGGTTGGTGTTAACCCCGCAACCACGGCATGATGCCGCCATGCCGCACCCCGAAACCTGGCTCAAACCTTTGGCGCAGGGCCTCTATTGTGAGCCAGGCGGGTTCTTCATCGACCCGCACCGAGCGGTGGATCGCGCGGTGATCACCCATGGCCATTCCGATCACGCAAGGCCTGGCCACCGCGCCGTGCTTGCGACGCCGGAGACCCTCGCTGTCATGCGGGCGCGGATGGGGGAGCGGCGATCCGGCGGCACGCAGCAATCCCTGGCGTTTGGGGAGGTCGTCACCATCGGCGATGTCCGCGTCTGGTTGCAGCCGGCCGGGCATATTCTGGGCAGCGCGCAGGTGGCGATGGAATACCGCGGCGTGCGCGCCGTGGTCAGCGGGGACTATAAGCGCGCCAGCGATCCGACCTGCCCGCCATTCGAACCCATCGCCTGCGACGTTTTCGTGACTGAGGCGACGTTTGGCCTGCCGGTGTTCGTCCATCCGCCGGCCGCGACAGAAATCCTGCGTGTCCTCGATAGCCTGGCGCTGTTCCCGCGCCGGACGCATGTGATCGGGTGTTATTCTCTGGGCAAATGCCAGCGCCTGATCGCGCTGCTGCGTGCCGCCGGTTGGGACCAGCCGATTTTCCTGCATCGCTCGCTGGCGGCGATGTGTGCGGTGTATCGCGGGTTTGGGGTGGAGCTTGGCCGCACCAAATTGGTCACGGCGGCGTCGCGGGAGGAATTGGCGGGCGCGATTGTCCTCGGTCCGCCCGGCTCTGTGATCGAGAATATGACCGAACCGGTGATCGCCTATGCCTCCGGTTGGATGCGGGTGCGGCATCGCGCGAAAGCCAGCGGGGCGGAGTTGCCGTTGATCATCTCCGACCACGCCGATTGGAATGAGCTGAACGCCACCATCGCCGATACCGGCGCCGGGGAGGTCTGGGTCACCCATGGCCAGGAAGATGCGCTGATCCATGCGATGGGCCTGCGGGGCATGCGCGGCCGGGCCTTGCGGCTGGTGGGCTATGGGGACGAGGATGGCGCCGTTTCTTCGACCGATGCGCGGGAGGTGCATGCATGACCGAGCCTTCGACCTTCGCCTTCCCGCCGGACGGGGCGATCCCGAACTCCGTTCTGCCGCTGCTGGTCTATCGCGGCGCGGTGCCGGCTGACCCGGCGGCGATTGAGCGCCTGTTCGCCGCCAACCGATGGCCGCCGGCCTGGCGGGATGGGGTCTATCCGTTCCACCATTTCCACAGCAACGCGCATGAGGTGCTGGGCGTGGCGCGGGGGGAGGCCTCGGTGCTGTTTGGCGGACCCAATGGCACGACGCTGACGGTCCGGGCGGGGGATGTCGTTGTCGTCCCCGCTGGGGTTGGTCATTGCGCCCAGACCCGGTCGGCTGATCTGCTGATCGTGGGGGGTTATCCGGACAATGCGCCGAGCCCGGATCAGCACCGGGGTAAGCCGGGGGATTTTGAGCGTGTTTCTCGGGCCATCGCGCTTGTTGCGCCGCCGGCGGCCGATCCGGTGGCGGGGGAAGGTGGGCCGTTGCGGGTGTTGTGGGCGGGGTGATGCCGGTGCTGAAAGATTGATCCATGATATTCTCCCCCTCCCGCAAGGGGAGGGGGAGCGTTGCTGTTTAGTCGTCACCAGGACGCAAATCGTTATTCGGCCGGTGGTCACCCGCCATCCAGCGCTTTAGCTCGGCATGGGCATCGGCGCGGCGGATGGCGTCGATCTTCGCGGCATCGGGCGGATCGACGGTGAACTCCATGATCAGCCCGTCCGGGGAGGTGCAGTACATCGATTTGCAATAGCCATGATCGGTCACCCGCACGGCCTGGCCCGCCGCGTGTAGCCGATCGAGGAGTTCGCTGAAGGTGCTTTCCTCGACTTTGAAGGAGATGTGGTCGAAATTGCCGATGACCGCGGGCTTTTCCGCCTGGGTCTTGCGGTAGATCTCCTCGTCGGCGAAGGAGAAGAAGGCCAGCGCGCCGCCGTCGCCCATGGCATAGAAGGTGTGGCACAGCGCGACCTCCCGCCCGACGAAGCCGCTGACATGGCTCTCGCACCAGGTGGCGACGAGCGGGATGCCCAGCACGTCTTCGAAGAACTGGCGGTTGATCTCCTGATCCTTCACGACATAAGCGTGGTGATGCAGGCGCTCCGGCGCGCGGGTAAGCAGCTTGGTCATGGGACCTCTCCTGATGATTGGCCGGAAGCTTGCTCCGCGTCCCTCACCGCCGCAAGCTGTGGCAGAAACGGAGGGACCCATGGCCACCAGGCAACTCAAAGTCGCAATTATTGGTGCCGGGATCGGCGGTCTGACGGCGGCGGCGTGCCTGCGCCGGGTTGGGGTTGATGTGCGGATTTATGAGCAGGCCCGCGGTTTCAGCCGCCTGGGCGCGGGCATTCAGCAGGCGCCGAATTCGTTGCGGGTTCTGCGGCAATTGGGGCTGGAACCGATGCTGCGGGCGATGGCCTTCCAGCCCGAGGCCAATAACAGCCGCGATTTTGATTCGGGCGTGCTGACCAATAGCCAGATCCTCGGCGCGGAGGTTGAGGCCCGGTATAACGCGCCGTATCTGCTGATGCATCGCGGCGATTTGCATGCGGCGCTGGCCGGTACCGTGCCGCCGGACATCATCCATCTCGACCACAAGCTGGAAGGACTATCGCAACGCGGCACCACCGTCACGATGACCTTCACCAATGGCGTCACCGCTGAGGCCGACGCCGTGATTGGCGCTGACGGCGTGCATTCGGTGGTGCGGGAGATCCTGCTGGGCGCCGAAAAACCCACTTACACCGGCCGCGTCGCCTATCGCACCGTCTTCCCGACCGCCCTGCTGAACGGGTTGGAGGTGGAGTCCTGCTGCAAATGGTGGGGGCCGGATCGCCACATCGTCAGCTATTTCGTTAACCCGCGGAAGGACGAGCTCTACTTCGTCACCAGCACGCCGGAACCGGATTATGGCATCGAATCCTGGTCGTCGAAGGGGGATCTGGCGGTGCTGCGGGCGGCTTATGCCGGCTTCCATCCGCAGGTCCGTGCCATCCTGGATGCCTGCCCGGATGTGCATAAATGGGCGCTGGTGGTGCGCGATCCGCTGCCCCGTTGGGGTGAGGGCAACATCGTGCTGCTCGGCGATTCGTGCCATCCGATGACCCCGTATATGGCGCAGGGCGCGTCGACCTCAATCGAGGATGGGGCGGTGCTGTCGCGGTGCCTGGATGGGGTCGATCCGGATGGGGTGGCGGTGGCGCTGCGGCGGTTCGAGGCGACGCGCAAGCCGCGCACGTCGGAGATCCAGCAGACCTCGGTCCAGAATACCTGGCTGCGTGGCTCGACCAACGCGGATTGGGTCTATGGCTATGATGCGTGGACTGTGCCGCTGGCGGAGGTGGGGTGATTCCCCTTGAAGCCCCTTGAGGGAGGGGGTTGGGGGGAGGGGTCATCCCCGCCGAACCGTGCCGTATCCCCCCCCTCCCCCCGCCCCCTCCCGCAAGGGGAGGGGGAGAGTCATTGCTTCAGGTGTCTGTCACGACGCCCTCAAAAATGCTCGATCTCACCCGCCGCTGTATCGGCGGATCGCGCGGTTTGTTGCAGGGTGGCGGCGGCCGCGCGTTCGCGCCAGCTGGGCACCGCGACGGGGGCCAGGCTGATCTGAGGGCGGGCGACGCCCTCCAGCATATGCCAAAAGCCGGGCAAGAGCCGGGCGGCCACGAAGGCTGACAGGCCGGCGACGGCGATCGCGTTCACGTCGCCCTCCAGGCCTGGCCGCAAATAGCGGGCCGCTTCGACGCAGGCGGCGAGGGGGAGGGCGGTCAGCAGCGCCACCTTGTTCGGATATCCGCGCAACCAAACGAAAACCCCGATGGGGGCATACATGATGGCGTGGCCGATGATGTTCTTCGCGGCTTCCGCTTTGGTGACGATGTAGTAGTCGTACAGCGGGATCAGGCCATGCGGCGACAGGGTCTCGATCGCTTCGGCCGGGCTGCGCCACGCCGGCGAGAGCAGCCCGTTCACCGCCAACAGCAACCCCAGGAACGGGAGCAGCGCCCAGGGCACCAGCTGCGCCAGCCGGGTGCGCTGCTGGTTCAGGTCCTGGCGGGCCAGCCAGCGCATGCTCCAGCCGCCCAGTGCGATGCCAAAGGTGCGGTAGAAGACCGCGATCAGCGTTGGCGCACCGCTCAGCAACAAGGCCGATAGGGCAAGGATCACCAGCATCCCGATGAACCCGCGCAGCACGATGGCGGACAGAAAGCGGTTGCGCCCGCGTGGGCCGACCACCAGCAGCATGCCGATGGGGGCGGTCGCCAGGGTTCCCGCCAGCACCAGGATGGCCTGGATCAACAGCGGGCGTCCCTCCCCGGGCAGGCGGGTCATGATCGCGGGCAGGCGATCAAGCTGGGCCAGCAAATCGGCGGTATCCAGCGCGAAATCCAGCGGCATCAGGAAGAACAGGCACAAAGCGGCGGTGTAGAGTTTGAGCCAGAGGCGCAGCGCCTCCCGCCCGTTGGTGTGGGCGCGCTTGATCAGCCTGGTACGGGCCAGGGCATAGGCCAGGATGCCAATCGCGCTGCCGGCGGACTGGGCGACGATGTAGTTCAGGGTGACCGTGCGGGGCGGGAAGAACAGCTGCGCGAATTTGACGCTCAGCACGAAGGCGATCGCCAGGCCCAGGGCAGTTGCCAGGCCCAGCACCCGGGGGCGGAGAAACCGCAGAGTGCCGCCCAGCAGAAAGCCGAGGGGCACGCACATGCTGAGATTGGCCATCCAGTCGGCCCGCTGGTCGGAGCCATTATCGACCCAGACCACCAGCCGCTGCGCGAAGGTGGCCGCTGCCTCATCCAGGCTTATCGGCACGAAATGGATGCCGAGCGGGCCGATGAGCGTGCTGGAATAGGCGATCAGCAGGACGTAGAGCAGGAGCCAGGGCAGATAGCGGCTGTTCGATGCGGGCATCCGGTCTTTCCTCATGTTCAGCCGCGTGTAAGGCTTGTGCCCCGGATCGTCCCCCCCGGATCGTCATGGGTGCCAAGCATGAGCCAAACCCTGTCTGCGCCACATCTGGCGCGTGTTGTGGATCGTATCCCGGTGCTGGATGTCGCGCCATTCCTCGCGGGCGCGCCGGGCGCGCGGGCGGCGCTGGCGGCGCGGTTCGCGGCGGCCTGCGATGACACCGGCTTCATGGTGATCGCCAATCATGGCATCGACCCGGCCTTGACCGAGGGAGCCTTCGCGGCGGCCTCCGGCTTCTTTGATCTGCCGGAGGCGCGCAAGATGGCCTTGCGGGTCGGGGATCTGAACATCGGGTATTTGCCCTATGGGGCGCAGATCGTGCGGACGTCGAAGGTCAATCACAACACGCAGCCGAACCTCAGCGAGAGCTTCTATATCGTCACCGACCTGGCGCCCGATCATCCGCGGATCGTGGCGGGCGATCCGTTGTATGGGCTGAATCGCTGGCCGGAGGCGATGCCGGGGTTCAAGGCCGCGACGATGGCCTATTTCAGCGCGATGCGCCCCTTGGCGCATGCGATGGTGTCCGTGATCGCGTCGTCCCTCGACCTGCCGCCGGACTGGTTCGAGGCGGATTTTCAGGAGCCGACCTGCACGTTGCGGCTGATTCGTTATCCGTCGCAGGAGGGCGCGGCGGATAACCAGTTTGGCTTCGCGCCGCATATCGATACCAGTTTCCTGACGCTGTTGGCACAATCGGCCCTGCCGGGGCTGGAGGTCCGCACGCGGGAGGGTGACTGGATCCGCCCGCCGGCCATTCCCGGCACGTTTGTTTTGAATACGGGGGAGATGCTGGCCCGCTACTCCAACGACCGGTATCTGCCGACGCCGCATCGGGTGATCAACGATAACAACGCCCTGCGGCACGCGATTCCGTTCTTCCATGGGCCCGGGCTGGAGGCGGTGATCCGGTCGGCTCCGACATGCGTGAGCGCGGCCAATCCGGCGCGGTATGAGCCGCTGTTATACGCGGACCATCGGCGGAAGCTGAACCTGACCAATTTCGCGCATCGGCGGAAGGCGGGGGAGGCGGGTTAGGCGACGGCTTCAAATCCCCGTCATCCCCGGGCTTGTCCCGGGGACCTATCGCGGCACCGGCGGAAACCTTGGTCCCCGGGACAAGCCCGGGGGTGACGGGGAAAGAAGGGGCGTCCCGCCCTAACACCTGCCCTGTAATTCCGCCCAGGTATCATCCAGCGCCAGCCGCAGCCGCCGGCCGATTTCGTCGATTTCGGCCTCGGTGATGATCAGCGGCGGGGAGAATGCGACGCGATCGCCGATCAGGCGCGCGATCAACCCGTGTTTGCGGGCGAAATGGTCGACTCGGGCGCCGACTTTGCGAGCCGGATCGAACAAGGCGCGGGTGGTCTTGTCGGCTACCAGTTCAATACCGGTGATCATGCCGATGCCGCGGACTTCACCGACCAGCGGGTGGTCCATCAGCCTCGCCAGCGTGTCCTGCAGATAGGGCCCGACGCGCTGGACATGCCCGATCATGTCCATTTCGTCGTAGATGCGCAGGGTTTCCAGCGCCACCGCGGTGGTCACGGGATGGCCGGCATAGGTGAAGCCATGCGCGAAATTGCCGAGTTTGCGGCTTTCGTCCAGCATCGCCTCAAACACGCGCTGATTGATCAGCAGGGCGGAAATCGGTTGCATCCCGGCCGAGAGGGCCTTGGCGCAGGACACCATGTCCGGCTTCAGATCATAGGTCTGGCAGCCCCACATATTGCCGGTGCGGCCGAAGCCGCAGATGACCTCATCGGCGATGAACAGCAGGTCGTATTTGCGGATCACCGCCTGCATCTTGTCCCAGTAGGTGCGGGGCGGGGGCAGGCCGCCACCGGCGCCCATCACGGGTTCGCCGATAAAGGCGGCGCAGGTCTCGGGGCCTTCGCGCAGGATCAGGGCTTCGAAGGCGTCGGCCAGGCGGGTGGCGTATTGTTCCTCACTCTCGCCTTCCAGGTGGTCGCGGTAATAGTGCGGGTATTCGGTATGGACGAAATCGGCCAGCGGCAGGCCGAAATCGGCGTGCATGTCGGCTTTGCCGGACGCGCTGATCGAGGCCGTGGTGGAGCCGTGATAGCCCATCTTGCGGCCGATAATCTTGCGCTTCCGCGGTTTGCCGATGGCCGCATGGTAGTACCAGACCAGCTTGATGGCGGTGTCGTTGGCTTCCGAGCCTGAGCATTGGAACAACACCTTGCTCATCGGCACCGGTGCGATCGACAGGAGTTTCTCCGCCAGATCGACGCTGTTCTCGTTCGTGGTGCCGCGGTACAGGTGGTAGTAGCCGAGCTTGCGCATCTGCTCATAGGCGACGCGGGCCAGGCGTTCGGAGGCATAGCCGAGGGAGGCGCACCACAGCCCGGCGGCGGCATCGAGGAATTCCGCGCCATTGTCATCGGTGACGAAACAGCCCTGGCCGGAACCGATGACCACCGGGCCTTGGGTCATATGGGTGGCGAGATTGGTCTGCGGATGCACGATGCTGGCGATATCGCGCGCCTGGATGGAGTTGGGGGCGACGTATGTCATGGCGGCCTCTCCTGTGGTTGGCGTGACCTTAGCGGGTGCAAAGATGCGTTGACAGGGTGGGGTGCGTCGATACCATCACCCTATGGAAACTCAGAAAATCAACCTGCATCTGGTCTCCGACGCGACCGGGGAGACGCTGAATTCGCTCGCCCGCGCCACCACGGTGCAGTTTGAGCATGCCGATGTCGTGCATCACCGCTGGAGCCTGATCCGCACGCGGTTTCAGTTGCATCGGGTGATCGAGGGGATCGAGCATGAGCCGGGTCCGGTGCTGTCCACCATCGTTGATCAGGGGTTGCGATCAGAGCTGGAAAAAACCTGCCAGCAGCTGAATCTGCCGATCGTAAATGTGCTCGATCCCGTGATGAATATGTTGCAGGAATATATCGGCGAAACCGCCGCTGCCCGGCCAGGCCGGCAGTACGTGCTGAACGTGGATTATTTCAAGCGCATCGACGCCATGCATTACGTGCTGGCACATGATGACGGCCAGGCCCACACCAATCTGGGTGAGGCCGATGTGATCCTTGTTGGGGTCTCGCGCAGTTCGAAGACGCCGACATGCTTTTACCTCGCCAATCGCGGGATCAAGGCGGCCAATGTGCCGCTGGTGCCGGGCACGCCGGAGATCCCGGGGTTGGCGACGGCGAAATGCCCGGTCATTGGCCTGACTTTGGACGATCAGGCTTTGATCGAAATCCGCCGCCATCGGCTGCGTTTGATCGGTGCCGGTGGCCAGGCCGGGTTCGCGCGCCAGGGCGGGACGGAATATGTCGATGAGGACGCGGTGAAGCAGGAACTGCTCTGGGCGCGGCGGATGTGCAACAGCAACGGCTGGCCGGTGATCGATGTGACCCGGCGCTCGATCGAGGAAACCGCGGCGACGGTGCTGCAGCTGATGGATGGCTGGCACCGGCGGCGGGAGAAAGCGGCGGCGAAGACGTAACGGCGGGACGTGGCACTATGCCACGCGCCCGGTCTGCTCCAGCGTCAGATGGGCGACATAGCCGGATCGGCTTTGGGCAGCCGCCCTGGCCATGGCGTCCAGGCGCCTGAGGACACGGCGCGGCAGGGTGATGTTCACACGTTCGGTTGTATCGTCGCGCAGGCCGGGATCGATCGGGAACGACGACACCGAACGCCGTGGTTTCGGTGCCCGGTTCAATTGCGATAGGATAGCGCATGACGCACGCCTAAGGGCCAGCCTGATTACGGATCGCGGCGATCAATCCGGTGCCCAGGTCCTTTTTGGGATGCGGGACCACGATGCGTGCGGGATGAAGCCGATGTTTGAACACATGATGCGAGCCGCGAACCGCATCGCGGGGTGCGTCACTTTACCCGGGTCCACTTCAGGGTTTTCTCCGCGTCTTTGCGCCTCGGCGGTCAAGTGCGGTTGGAATGGGCGTTTACAGGGTCAGGTTCGCCGGGGCGGGCGGCCAGAGGGTCGCGCTGGTGCCGGCTTTGCGTCACCTAAAACCCGACCGAGTATTTCACCAATCGCGGCCAATTCACCCCAGTCGGGTTCCGGCGGCCCGTCGCCGCTCAGGGCCATTTCGTATAGCGCGGCGGCGCAAGGCTGCTTCCGCCATGGCGTGCGGAAATTGTCTGGGTTGCGCCGGGTCAGTTCGACGAAAAGTGCGTCGGGGAATACCGGCGGCCCGAGCGTGAGCCAAAACGGCCCCGCGTCAAAAATACGGACCGCCGCGACCGCATCCGCATCGTGATCGGTTGGTTCCGCCATCAGCCAGAAGGGGCGTTTCTTCTTGTTGATCACATCCCGGATCCAGAACCCGCCGCTCTCATGCGGGCGATCCAGGGTGAACAAGGAAAAATAGCCCTTGGCCATGGCGCGGGCGTGTTCGGCCAAGGTATCGGGTAATTTCGGCTTGGGCTTGGCGAGATAGCGATCGAACCGCGTCACGCCGAGGCGGCTGGGCTCGAACAGGCCGAGATCGCGCAGCATCGCGTCCGCTAACGCCGGGTCGGGCTGCGCGAAGGTTTCGATCAAATCGAGATGCAGCATCGCCCGGGCGCGTGCCTGGTCGGTGGGGTGCATCCCGCGTGCCGCCAGCGCCAGGACGGTATCGGTTGCCTCCCGCAGGTGTTTGAAAGCGTGTCCGGCTTCTGCTCGGGTCATTGAAGATACTCCGGTCGCGTGGCGGCAGCGGTGTTGTCCAACGAGGGTAGCGCGCAATGCGTGGTGCGTGAATATCTGTGAAAGCATGCGAATCCGCACGAAGGCCCTTGCAACGGCGCGGAAAGACGCGTCACACTTCCTTTGTCTTCAACCTACTGAAAGGAGGTGATCCAGTGTCTCATTGTTCCTTGGCGTCCCAAGTTGTGGCTCGGATCGCCGGCGCGAGCGCGACGG
>CAIUPC010000035.1 GCA_903900905.1 uncultured Acetobacteraceae bacterium | reverse complement strand
TGACGATATAGAGCACGACAGACGAAAATCGTTTCCGCGATCTGTGAATCCGGTAGGGCTTGACCCGAGCACCTCCACACAGTCTGTCGCCGAAAGCCGTCGCGTCTTGATGACGGGCGGTGCCAATGGCGGTGCTCGGGTCAAGCCCGAGCATGACGGAAAAATGGCCGTCCGGGCCTTAGGGTTAAACCGGACACCCCTGGGGCCAGCCCCGCCATGACGCATAAGCGGGCGCCGCCGATCAAACCCGCAGCAGATGCACGTCCACGAGGGGCCGCTTCTGCAGCCGCCGCCCGAGCGCCCGGCGCAACGCGGTCTTCGCTGCCTCCGCCAAAGCCGCATCATCGCGGCGCACCGAGGACGGTAAATCAGCCACCGCCTCGGTAAACTCGTAGATCACCCGGTCCGACTCGCTGTCATCGGCATCGAACAGGCCTGGCGCGCTGAGCTTCACCTTGCCGCGGGGGCGGCCGGTCTCATCGACCGCGAGGCTCGCCAGCACGATGCCGTTGTAAAGCATCCGGCGGCGGGCGTTCATGACCTCCCCCTTCAGCGGCACCAGGCGCGGCCCATCCAGCACCAATCGGCCAACCGGGGCGCTATCGATGATTTCCGGCTTGGCGCCGGTCAAAGACAGGATGTCGCCGTCTTCCATCAGGAACGGGGTCGCCCCCATCTCGCGCGCCAGCTCGGCATGCGCCGACAGATGCCGCCACTCGCCATGCACCGGCACGGAATATTTCGGCTTCACCAGCTGGTACAGCCGGCGCAGCTCATCACGCGCGGGATGGCCGGACACATGCACCATGTGATCGCGATCGGTCATCAGGTTCACGCCGCGGCGAACCAGATTATCCTGCACCGTGCCGATGGCGCGTTCATTGCCGGGGATCACGCGGGAGGAGAAAATGACCGTATCGCCCTCCCCCAGCGCCACCCGCGGATGGGTATCCATGGCAATCCGCGACAAAGCCGATCGGCCTTCCCCCTGGCTGCCGGTGCAGATGATCAGGATATTGTCGTCGGAGACATCATCCACGTCGTCTTCGCTCAGAAAAGGCGGCAGACCTTTGAGGTAACCGCATTCCCGCGCCGCCGCATCCATATTGCGCAGGGAGCGGCCAACCAAAGCGGCGCTGCGTCCGGCATCGCGGGCGGCGACGGCCAGGGTTTCCATCCGCGCGACATTGCTGGCGAAGCAGGTCACGGCCACGCGGCCGCGGCGGATGCCACGGATCAGCGCGGACAGGCTGCGGCGGACATCAGCCTCGCTACCGGAATGTCCCTCCACCATCGCATTGGTGGAATCGCACACCATCGCCAGAACCCCACGCTCCCCCAAGGCAGCCAAAGCGGCTTCATCCGATGGCGGACCGACCAGCGGGGTCGGATCAAGCTTCCAATCACCGGTAGGCAGGACGAGGCCATAGGGCGTGTCGATCACCAGCGCCTGCGATTCCGGGATGGAATGCGACATGCGGATGAAGCGCAGCTTGAAGGGGGTGAGATCGATCTCCCCGCCCGGCGCGATCACATGCAGCCGCACTTTATTGACCAGCCCGGCTTCACCGAGTTTGCGCTTGAGCACGCTGGCCGCGAAGGGCGTGGCATAGACCGGGCACTGCAACTGCGGCCACAGATGCGCGACGGCGCCGAGATGATCCTCATGCGCATGGGTGATCACCAGGCCCAATAGGTCCTTCGCCCGTTCGGCGATAAACACCGGGTCGGGCATCATGACGTCGACTTCAGGATGCTCCGCCCCGCCAAAACCGATCCCGCAATCGATGGCGAGCCAGCGGTCCCCTTTCGGTGTTTTGCAGCGATAGAGGTTGAGATTCATGCCGATTTCGCCCGTTCCGCCCAAAGGCAGGAACGCCAGGTCGCCGCTTGCCGCGTTCATGAAGTGCTGTCGATGCCCCATTGGTCATACGGCCGCCGGGAATGCGGCGGCCGTGGTTCACGCTTGCCAAAATGCCGGTCAGTGCCGGTTGTCGCGTGCCCTATACATGAAACCGGCCGCTTGCGTCGAGGAAATCGCTAATCGGTCTCGATCATCCGGCCGCGCTCACGCGGCATCGGCGGCACCGGGTTGCGCTCCGCCAGCATGCGCAGCCCATCCAGGGTCAGATCCGGCAGGATATGCTGGATCATGGTCGTGCCTTCCGAGAACAACGGCGCCAGCCCACCGGTCGCGACCACCTTCATCGGACCACCGAACTCGCCCTTGATGCGCACCAGCAGGCCTTCAATCAGGCCGATATAGCCCCAGTAAACCCCCGACTGCATCGCCGGCACCGTCGATCGGCCGATAACCGATTGCGGGCGGCCCATACCGATCCGCGGCAGCCGGGCGGCGGCCTGATGCAATGCCTCCAGCGACAGGTTCACCCCGGGGCAGATCACGCCACCGAGATAGGCGCCGGTCGCGTCCACCACGTCGAAGGTGGTCGCGGTGCCGAAATCGACCACGATCAGCGGCCCGCCAAACTGCTGGTGCCCCGCCAGCGCGTTCAATAACCTGTCCGCGCCGACTTCAGCGGGGTTGTCGACCTTGATCTCAAATCCCCAGTCGAGGTTGGAGCGCGCCACCAGCGGCTCCACATTGAACCACTCCCGGCACAGGCGCCGCAGATGGTACAGCCCCGCCGGCACGACCGTGCCGATGACCGCGGCGGAGATGTCCTCCCGCTTCAGGCCACTATGCGCGATCAGGGTCGTCAGCCAGACCGCGTATTCGTCGGACGTCCGCTGCGCGTCGGTGCGAATACGCCAGGTCCCGCGCCAGCCCGAGGGGTCGTGCACGGCGAAAACGACGTTGGTGTTACCGGCATCGACGACAAGAAGCATGAAAGACATCCCGTTGTAACCAAGCGGACATGATAGAACGCTGTGATGGCTGTCAACGGGGCGGATTCAGCCCGGCAGGGTGGTCGCATTGGCGTCAATGCCTTCTCAATCGTCATGGCCGGGGAAAGCCCAGTGCTGTCCGGTTTATCGATTGGGCGCTGGCGTTGATGTACTTTCGTCATGCTCGGGCTTGACCCGAGCACCGCCATTGGCAATTGCGGCGGATAAGACGTGACGGCTTTTGGCGGCACAGTCCGTGGGGGTGCTCGGGTCAAGCCCGAGCATGACGGAAAAATGGCGGTCCTGCCCCAAGTGTAAACCGGGCAGCACTGCCGCAAGCCCGACCATGACGATCCGGCGCGAGTGTGTCGTATGCGTGGCTAGCGCAAGCGGCCGGTGCAGACGAAGTGCGGATTGTCCCATCCCGCCTTGCCGTAGCGCAGCGGCGCCCCGTCCAGCATGCGCACCGTGCCGCCCGCGGCTTCCAGCACGGCCTGGGGCGCGCCGGTATCCCACTCCATCGTGCGGCCAAAGCGCGGATAGAGGTCCGCGATCCCCTCCGCCAGGCGGCAGAACTTCAGGCTGGAGCCATAATTGCGCATCCCTGCCACGGTCCGCCCGGCCAGGAACGCATCCAGCTCCGGCCCGGCCCCGTGATGCCGGCTGGCAACGACGGTCACACCTTCGTCCGGCGGCAAGCGCGCGGAGACGACGGTCTGCACGCCACCATGCCGTTTCCAGGCGCCCTGCCCGACAATCCCGCCAAACAACTCACCCGTCGCGGGCACCCCAACGACGCCCAGTACCGGCCGCCCATCGCGGATCAGCCCGATATTGACCGCGAAATCATCATTGCCGGAGGTGAACTCCCGCGTTCCGTCCAACGGATCGACCAGCCAGAATTCGCTGGGGGCTTCGACGAACCGGCCGTCCGCCATTTCCTCCTCGGCGATGACGGGAATACCGGGTGCCGCCGCCCGCAACCCCGCCGCGATGATCGCTTCCGCCGCTTTATCGGCTTCCGTCACCACCGAGCGGTCGAGCTTGTGCTCCACTTCGAAACCACGCGCCCGAATGGTCAAAATGACCTCGGCCGCACGCAAGGCCAGGCCGGCCGCGAGTTCCAGTAACGCCTCGTCATCCATGGTCAACGCGCCTTTCGCCGGGGTGGACTTTTCCGTTTGGTCCTGGAACTCCGGTCGACGGCCAGGGTCGGCCCAAGGTCCGGCAGGCGGGTTTCGGGCTCTTCCGGCGCCGGAGCGGCGGCTGGTTCGGCCAGTACCAATCGCCCGGCCTGGGGCCTGGCCAGCATCATCCCGGCCATACGATGAACATGCGCCGGTTCCAGCATCTTCAGGCAAGCGAGATCACGCGGGCAGTCGCTGGCATGCGCCAGATAGCAGGGGCTGCATGTCATATTCCGCTGCAGGGCGACGGCACGCGGCCCGACCGGGCCCCATTCCGTCGCATCCACCACGCCGGAGTGAATGCCGATGGTCGGAATACCCAACCAGGCGGCGATATGCTTGGGACCACTGTCGTTACCGATATAAAGCGTGCAGGCGGCCAGAATCAGCGGCAGCGCACGCAGGCCGGTCTGCCCGGCGATCGACACCACCGATTCCTTGTTCAGCACGCCGGCCGCAAGCGTTTCGGACAGTTCCTGCTCGTCAGAGCCACCGACAATCAGGACATTGACATCGTTACGCTCGATCAGCAGGTCGATCAGGGCGGAGAAGTGCTGTTCCGGCCATTGTTTGGTGATATTGCCCGCCCCGGCGTGAATGGCCACGACCGGCTTATCGAACAGCCGCCGCGCGGCCAGGGGCACGACGTCCAGGTCCCGCGAAACCGGACGCGGCTGAATCACCTGCCGATCAGTGCCGGCCGCTATGCCGATTCGCGCGACAAGGGTCATGAGGTCGTCGATCACATGGCCGCGCTTGCGCTGGAGCGCGAGGTCGCCGTCCCACTCCAGGACGATATCCAGGAACGGAAACTGCCCCAGATGGTCCATGCCCGCGAGGTACCGCGCACCGGTATGGCGCAGCACGTCGCGAGTGGACGGGTGTTTGCGCAAATCGACCGCGAGATCGAATCGGTGCGGCCGCAGCCGGGCCGCCAATTCCGCGAAATCGGCTTCGCTAAGTTCCCGCTCCCCCAATTGTGAACGGGCATGGAAGAACGAGAATTCGATGAACGCGTCGATCGCCGGCTCCATGGTCGCGAAAGCGCGCGACGCGGGTCCGGCCAGCACCGTCAGTTCAGCGTGCGGAAAGAGCGATTTCAGCTGCCGGATCGCCGGCAAAGCGGTCACGAAGTCGCCGATATGGTCGAGTTTCACCACCAGAATGCGCTGAATCTCATCCGGCCGCAGCATGGGATAGCCGGCATGGATCACCGCCGGCAGTTCATCGTCGGGGCGGATATCGTCCTCATGGCTGAACAGGTTCGGATTGAAATACGGATCCCCCGCGGCGAAGGCCGTCTTCCAGCTCGCGTGGAAATGCGGGAGGTTGAACACGTCCTTGAGGTTGGCGCGGCTGGCGAGTTCATGATGGATCAGCGTCGCATGCGGCGTCACCACCGTGAGCAGCCCGGCCTGGTGCGTGCGCAGGCAGAAATCCAGGTCGTTGTTGACGATCTCATGCATCTCGTCGAACCGGCCGAGACGGTCGAAATCCGCGCGTTTGACCAGCATGCAGGCGCCGGTCACAGCGATGACGTTGCGCTGGGTCAGCGCCAGACCGAAATAGCCGGGCTCGTCGTGCGGGGCGAACCGGAACGCGTGCCGGCCGATACCGTTGCCCGCCAGGAACATGCCGGCATGCTGCACTTTCCGGTCGGGATACAGCAGGCGGGCGCCAACAATGCCGACCTCCGGACGTTCCGCGTCACCCATCAGCACGTCGAGCCAGTCGTCCTGGATAATCTCGATATCGTCGTTCAGGAACAGCAGGTATTCGCCATCAGATGCATCCACGGCGCGGTTGTTGAACCGCGACCAATTGAAGGCGTCCGGCATGTCGACGACCGTGTCGGCGTGGCGCTGCAACCAGATCTTCCAGGCAAGCTGGCTCTCAGGGATATTGTCGACAACGACGATTTCGTAATTCGGGTAGGTTGTGCGCGCCCGCAGCGTGTTGATGCAGGTCTCGATATAGCCATGAGCGGCGCAAGTCGGGATAATGATCGACACTTTCGCGCGGCCGGCCGTGGCCCGTTTGATCCGCCACGTGCCATCGACCGCTGCCGGCAGCACCTCAGCGTCAATCGCCCGGCGCAGAATGGCGCGCCGCAGGGCGGCCTCCGCCTGGCCGGCCTGATCGAGCGATACCGGTCCGCGCTGCGCGAGCAACTTCGCGATGTGTTGAACGGAACCGGCCTGTTCACAAGCCCGCAGAACCAGGTCGTATTCGCCGTCAACAGCCAGACCGGCCGGCGTAATCGCAAGGGCTTGCATCACCGCGTCGCGCACCAGGACTGGCCGGCCAATGTAGTTCGTCGCCAACAACAAATCGGGGGAAAAGTCCGGCTTGAAAAATGGCTCCAGCTCCCTGGTGGCCGGGCTTTGGCGGGCCTCATCGGCATATAACAGGCCAGCGGCGGGATGCATCATGCTGGCCAGCGCGAATTCCGCCAGCGCGTCACTCCCCAGTTCATCCCCGGGGCACAGCAGACCAATCAGTTCGGCCCCGCCCAGCGGCTGCGACCAGGCTGGATCAGCCGGGCGAAGGATCGAAATCCGATCCCCGAGTGTGCCACCAAACCCGGCGATGGCGTCATCCAGGGCGGGGCTTGCCGCGCCGGCTTCGCACAGGACCGTCAGATGCCAGCGGCCATAACACTGCAGCCGCATCGCATTCAACGTGGCCGCCAGCGCCTCGGCCGCCGCGGCGCCATCATCACGCAAGTACAGCATGACCCGCGGCCGCCCGGGTGCCCCGGCGGTGACCAGTTCGGTCATCAGCGCATCGAACAGATCAGCCTCGGTCCGGGTCACACGGCGGCGGATCGACCCGCCTTCGTCCGTGGTTTCGGCCTTCTGCACGGTGATCGTAAAACTCTCACGATGTTCGGCCGCGTCGTTGGCTTTGACGACGAGCTGCACCGTGTGCTCGCCATCGCGCAAGCTGCGAGGCGGACACTGGAAGGCGTATCCGCTGCGCAGCGCATTGTCCCATTCCGGGAAGGCCCCCGCGACATCCTGCCGGGCCATGCCATGATGCGCCTCGCCCAGGCGCTGGCCGTCCAGGAACACCTCGATCCCGGACACGCCGGACCGCGCCAAAACCCAGCCCTGGATGGTCAGGCGCCCGGTCACGATCTCCGTCGCTACGCCACCGGCGACCTTCGGCGTATCCAGCTCAAAGCGGAACCGGCTGGGATCGGCGCCGTGGTCGTAGGCGGGGGCTTCTTCCAATGTCTCGACGAAGCCGGCGCGTGGCAGCAAGGGGCCGACGGCAAGCGTCTCGTCCCGTTCAGCGCCATCGGCGGCGCGGGCCAGAATACGGACCTGGGAGTCCGGGTTTCCCTCCGTCGCGACGCGGCGTTCGAAACGGAAACCCGCATGCATCGCGGATGGTATGTCCGGAAATGCGTCCCCAACATCCGAACGGGGATGCCGCAGATCGGCCTCCCCCACCAGGGCATTATCGAGATAAATCAGCACCGAGGCGATCGTTGCCCCCGATACCGCCCAGCCCGAAAGTGTGAGCAGCCCATCCTCGGACAGGCTCACAACATCGCAGAACATGTTGATTGCTTGAGGCGCGGCCGGCTCCACCGGCTCCAGAGCCGGCGGCGGCGCGACGCTGACGGCAATGCGTTCGATCGGCACCAGCACTTCGTAGACAAAACCCAGATGGCTGGTCGCCCGCACGAGCACGCGCGCTGCCTCCCGGACGGCGCCATGAAGCATCGTGGTGGCGGCAAAGCCCGACATCATCGAATTGGGGTAGGCGGGGTAAGCATAAGCGACGTCATCCCGCCGCCCGCCCAGCATGGCGGCGGCGACACGATGGCCGTCGATGAACAGTTGCACCGCGACGGTCTGCGTGAGCCCGATCGTCCACCCCTGCACCAGCAGAACACCATCGTCGTTCAGCGTCGCCCGCTCAGTGTAAGTAATTATTGGCGGCCGGATTCCGGCATCGCCGTTCAAGGGCTGCGCCGGCCCGTCCGAGAGGGTAATCGGATTGACCGCATTCGGGTCGATCATCAGGACGAACGCTTCCTGGTAACTGACCTCATCGGCGGTACGGACGGAAACAACGACGGGGCAGGCGCCGAAGGCCTGCTCCCGCACACGCGATAGCGTAAATTGAAAGGTTCGCTGATAGCCGGGCGCGCCGCCGGGCATCACCATGCGAGCCGCCTGCTCTGGCGCGCCGTAACTTGCAACCGAAACCGGTTCGCCGGCGCAAATCAGGGTAATTTCCTGTCCGGGCGACGTCGAAACCACCCGGCCGCGGATAATGATATCAAACCGATCCACCATGAACCCGCCGGTCAGGCGTGGATCGATTTCAATGATGGCTGCACGGGCAGGAAGCTCCGGCGCGGCCGGTTGCGGATGGGTATCCAGCGTTTGATCGGGGCTGTGAGCGGCCGCGCGCGCGGTGCGCCTGGTTGGCCGCCGTGTCATGCCGCTACCCCGATCCGGCTAATGCGATGAGCGAATTTTCCGGCCCGGTCACAGCACGCGACGCAGGGTGACCGCATTTGGATCGACGTGCGCCACAGTCGAGCCCTCAGCGTCATCCCCGGGCTTGTCCCGTGGACCAAGATTTCCGCCGTTGCCGCGCTTAGTCCCCGGGACAAGCCCGGGGATGACGTTTTTTGGAGCCCAAGCCCGTCCAGCCAGGGGTATCGCGGCCAAATGCGAGCCCTCTGGAACGCGCCACTGTGTCCGTTTCCACCGCGGCACGGGCCGCTGATTGTCCCATTCCAGGCCTTATCGCGGGCACCGGCACGTGACGCGCATCGGTCATGGCACGAAATTAAGTGCCGACGCCGCAGATTGGCGCGCGGTTGCGCCGGCCCTATGCCATTGCAACCCGATCCGCGATCCGCGAGCGACACGCTGGTTACATTCCGAAGGGCAAGCGCCCTTCCCGGTAACCGTCTTCGTCAAAATGCACTTGCGGGGACAGCACGGTGCCTTTTCGGACGCTGTCGGCGACGTCCGGATATTCGCTCAGATACCAGCGGTCATCAACACGCATCGGAAACGGCAGGCGGCCTTCGAAATATCCGTCATCCACGAAATGCTGCTGCGCCGAACGGACGATGCCGTCGCGAATGGCCTTGGCGATATCGTCATAGGTCCGCAGATACCAGGCTTCATCAACCTCGACGCCGACAATCATCCGCTTCAAAATTTTTACAAAGTCTTCATATGAAACATTAACCCGCAATTCGCCCCGGAAGGTCGATATCTCGATCGAACGGCGAATCAGATCGAATGGGGGCAGGTACTTCACGAGGCCTCCGTCAATTGCCCAGGGATGAACGTCGTCAAAACGTCCTGATAAATTATATGACGTTAATACGAGGATCGCCGGGCCAAGGGAACCCGGTACAAACCATGTTTTTTGAGACTTTTGAGGTTAAATTTTTTCCTGGGCGCTTGTCCGCCCGGCTACTATCCGGCATGGGCCGGGCCAGAGGAGTAACCCATGACGGACCACCTGGGCAGCGATACCGAACTTGCCGGTATCGTGCGCCATTTTCCCAACGCCCGCATCCTGGTTATCGGTGACATCATCCTGGATCGCTATGTCGCCGGCAGCGTCTCGCGCATGTCCCCCGAGGCGCCGATCCCCGTACTGCGGCCGAATGCCCGGCGCGATACGCTGGGTGGTGCGGCCAATGTCGCGCTGAATATCGCCACCCTGGGCGGCCAGGCGATCCTCGCCGGGGTTGTCGGGGATGACGAAAGCGGCCGCATTGTCGAAGAACTGCTCAACCGGACGCCTGGCATCGAATCCGCGCTGGTCGTCACCGCCGGCCGCCCGACCACGGCCAAGACCCGTTTCATGGCCGGGTCGCATCAGTTGCTGCGCCTGGATGAAGAAGTGACCGCTCCGCTTGATGATCACGCCTGCGCCGCGATACTGGCGCGGATCGACGCGGCCCTGCCGCATATCGATATCATCGTGCTATCGGATTATGCCAAGGGCGTGCTGTGCGACGCGGTACTGGGCGGGGTGCTGGACCGCGCCCGCACCGCTGGGCGCCTCACCATCGCCGACCCCAAGCGGCCTGATTTCCGGGCCTATCGCGGCGCGGCCATTCTGACGCCCAACGAGCACGAAGTCCGCGCCGCCACCATGATCGGTGTGGAGCATGATACAGAAGCCGACCGCGCCGGCCGCGCCGCGCTGGAGGCGACGCAGGGTGAGGCAGTGCTGGTCACACGATCCTCCAAGGGCCTGACGCTGGTCCGCCGGGATCAGGCCGCGCTGCATCTGCCGACACGGGCGCGCGCGGTCGCCGATGTCTCCGGCGCCGGCGATACGCTGGTCGCGGCCCTGGCGGTCGCGCTTGGCGCGGGGGCGGATCTGCCCACGGCGGCCCGGCTCGCGAATGTCACCGCCGGTATTTCCGTGGGCAAACAGGGCACCGCGACCGTGACCAGCCTTGAACTGCTGGGGGCGCTGCAGCGGCGCAACCTGATCTCAACCGATCGCAAGGTGGTGACGCTGGAACAAGCCCGCGCACAGGTGGCGGAGTGGCACGCGATGGGGCTGCGGGTCGGCTTTGCCAATGGCTGCTTCGATCTGATCCATCCCGGCCATGTCCGGCTGCTGAACGAGGCGCGCGCCGCCTGCGACCGCCTGATCGTGGCCTTGAACACCGATGCTTCGGTTAAACGCCTGAAAGGCCCGAACCGGCCGCTGCAAAGCGAGACCGCGCGTGGCACCGTCATGGCGTCGATGGCGCCGGTCGACCTCGTGACGTTGTTTGGGGAGGATACGCCGCTCGAGATGATCCGGGCGCTGCGGCCGGACGTGCTGATCAAAGGCTCCGACTACACCGTCGACCGGGTCGTGGGCGCCGATTTGGTGCAGGGCTGGGGCGGTGAGGTGGTGTTGGTGACCTTACAGGAAGGCCACAGCACGACCGCCACGATTGGGCGCATGGCGTTACCGGAAAGCCCGAAGCCGGCCTGAGGGGGGAGAATGGCGGAGAGGCAG
>CAIUPC010000034.1 GCA_903900905.1 uncultured Acetobacteraceae bacterium | reverse complement strand
CGGGATCGGCCAGTCCGAGGCCTCGATCCACCGCCCCCCATGCTCCAGCTTTCCCGCCGCATTACGCCGGCCGGAGCCGCCGCCCATCACGAAGACCCGCACCGGCGGTTCGTCGAGCGGCACACCTTTTATATAGTGATCGAAGAACCGCAGCCGATAGGCGCGCCAGTCGCCGGCCCAGGAGTCCAAAGCCGCGTCCGGCCCCAATTCGACGTCGCCGAAGCAGGTGTCGCTGCGATCGCCATGTGTCCAAGGGCCGAGGATCAGCCGCTGTGGTCCCCGCCCGGCCTGCTGCAGCCCGACATAATTGCTGGTGGCGGTCAGCGGGTAAGGGTCGAACCAGGATGACATATGCACCATGGCGGCACGGGAATAGGTGTCGTGCGAGCCCTCGGTCCAAATGCCGAGCTGCTGCCAAAACTCATCGAAAGCGCCGTGCGTCCATTGCTCGAACAGATAGGCTTCGTAATCCGGGTGATGCCGCAACGGCGAGTGGCCGGGCTTCCACGGCATGCGGGTGAACCAATCCCTGATATCCTCCGCCGCCAACCCCGCTTGCATCACCGGATCGGCCAGCGCCTCCGGCGACAGGCCGGCGTTTTTGAAGGCCCAGGTCGCCTGCTTGAGCTCGAACGCGCCGTTCTGGCGGATGCCCCCGCGCCAGGCATTGGCGAACCCGCCGCAATCGAGGATCTGCGCCACCAGGCCCGGCGGATCGAGGCAGCCCAACGCCGCCTGGGTATGCGCGGCATAGGACAGGCCCATGGTGCAGAACCGCCCGTCGCACCAGGGCTGCGCGATCAGCCAGGCCGCGGTGTCGAACCCGTCGAACCCGTCGGAGAGGTATTTAATGAACACCCCCTCCGACCCATAGCGGCCGCGGGTGTCCTGGTAGACGACGGCATAGCCATGCCGGGTGAAATAGGCCGCGATATCCGCCCGTTTGGCCGGGGTGCGGTCAGCGGCGGTGATTTCGCTGCGGCTGGCCTCGGCGCGGCCATAGGGGGTGCGTTCCATGATGACCGGGAAGGGGCCTGGGCCGTCGGGGAGATGCACGTCGGTGGCCAGACGCACGCCATCGCGCATCGGGACCATGATGGTGGTTGTGGACATTCTGGTGCTCCCGGGACAGCGACTGTGGTAGAAGAACTGTATGAGCGCATCGCTTCGCAAGCCAATGACCCTGGGCGAATTCGACGGGCTGTAGCCGAGCGCGAAGGTGGGGCGCAAACCCTGACAGACGAAGCCTGAAACCGCCGCGCGGCCGCATTGCCTGTTTCGCACACCCGCGGGAGCGTCTAAGGTTTCAGGATCGCCCCCTCAATCGGTCAGGAGACTCGCTGCTCATGCGCCTTATTCCCCTCGCACTCGCGGTCCTGTGCTTTGCCTTGCCAGCGGCGGCAGCCGATCTGACGGGCACGCTGCAGAAGGTTAAGGAGACCGGGACGATCACGATGGGGGTGCGCGAAAGCTCGGTCCCGTTCAGCTACCTCGATGATCAGCAGAAGCCCGTCGGCTACGCCATCGACATCTGCTACCAGGTGGTGGACGCGGTGAAGAAGACGCTGGCTTTGCCCGACCTGAAGGTCCTGACGGTGCCCGTGCTGTCGTCGAACCGCATCCCGCTGATGGCGAACGGGACGATCGACCTCGAATGCGGCTCCACCACCAATAATGTGGAGCGGCAGAAGCAGGTCGCCTTCACCAACACGCATTACCTGACGGCCAGTAAATTTGTGGCCAAGGCCGCGGCGCATCTGACCACGATCGACGCGCTGAAGGGCAAGACGGTGGTCTCCACCGCCGGCAGCACCAATATCGTGCAGCTGAACAAGGCCAATGCGGATCGCAATCTGGGCATCACCGTCGTCGCGGCGAAGGACCATGCCGAGGGCTTCCTGATGGTCGAAACCGATCGGGCCGCGGCGTTCGTGATGGATGACGTGATCCTGGCTTCGTTCATCGCTTCCGCCAAAGACCCGGCCGCTTATGCGGTGGGGGAGGAACCGTTCTCCCTGGCTGAACCTTACGGCATCATGCTGCGCAAGGATGACGCCCCGTTCAAGGCGCTGGTGGATAAGGCCACGGCGGATTTCTACATGAGCCCGGCCGGCAAGGCGAACTATGCCAAGTGGTTCCAGGCGCCGATACCGCCGAAGGGGTTGAATCTGAATACCCCGATGTCCAAAGGCATGCTGGGCGCCTACGCGCGCCCGTCCGACAACCCGGATCCCGCCAGCTACGACAAGTAACGCCGTGGGCTATCACTGGAACTGGGGCATCTTCTGGGAGATGTCCCCAGAAGGCACCGGCACCTACCTGGATATGATCATCCAGGGCCTGCGGATGACGCTGATCACCGCGGCCCTGGCCTGGGCTATCGCTTTCATAATGGGCTCCGCCATCGGGGTGTTGCGCACGCTGCCCGGACGGGCGGCGCCGCTGCTGGCCAATGCCTGGATTGAGCTATTCCGCAACATGCCGCTGCTGGTGCAGCTGTTCCTCTGGTATTTCGTCTTTCCCGAGGTGCTGCCCGCCGCCTGGGGCATCTGGCTGAAACAGCTGCCGGGCGCGGCTTTTTTGACCTCGGTCATCGGGATCGGCTTTTTCATGTCGGCCCGCGTCGCGGTGCAGGTGTCGTCTGGCATCGAGGCCTTGCCGCAAGGACAGCGCGCCGCCGCCACCGCGCTCGGCCTGACCCCAGTGCAGACTTACCGCTATGTGCTGCTGCCGATGGCCTATCGCATCGTGCTGCCGCCGCTGACCTCCGAACTGCTCAACACCGTCAAGAACACCTCCGTCGCGCTGACCATCGGCCTGGCCGAACTGACCGCGCGCGCCCGCGCGGTGCAGGAGTTCTCATTCCAGGTGTTTGAGGCCTTTACCGCCGCCACTTTGGCCTATCTGGTGATCAACCTGATTGCCACCCTGGCCGCGCGTTGGCTGGAGGCACGGGTGCGCGTGCCCGGATACGGCCGCGCATGAGCAATTTCGATTTTGAGATCATCCACCGCAGCCTGGGTTACCTGTTCTTCGAGGGCATGCGCTTTACCCTGACGCTGACCCTGCTCTCCGCGCTGGGCGGGGTGATCCTTGGGACGCTGCTCGCGATGGCGCGGCTGGCCGGCGGGCCGATTCTGTCAGCTTTCGCGGCCGGCTACGTCAATCTGGTGCGGCCGCTGCCTTTGGTGCTGGTGATCTTCTGGTTCTACTTCCTGGTCCCCTATCTCGGGCAATGGCTGACCGGTGCCTCCCGCCCGATCCATGTCGGCGGCTTCGCCTCCGCGCTGATCACCTTCATCGTGTTCGAGGCGGCGTATTTCTCGGAGATCATGCGCGCCGGCATCGGCTCGATCCCGCGCGGGCAATCGGCGGCGGCGATGGCGCTGGGGCTGAATTACCGCCAGAGCATGCGCTACGTGATCCTGCCGCAGGTGTTTCGCATCATGCTGCCGGTGTTGCTGACCCAGACCATCGTTTTGTTTCAGGACACGTCGCTGGTCTACGTGCTGTCGATCACCGACTTCCTCGGTGCCGCCAGCAAGATCGCCCAGCGCGATGGCCGTCTGGTGGAGATGTACTCCTTCGCCGCGCTGGTTTATTTCGTGTTTTCATTCACCGCGTCGCAGGGCGTGCGCTATTTGCGCGCCCGCATCGCCGTGCCGCGCTGATCAGGGGTCACGATGTCCGAACCGGTTATCCAGATCGAGCATGTGACCAAATCCTACGGCACCGGCGCGCCGGTACTGCGCGACGTGTCCCTGACCGTCGCGCGGGGGGAGGTGGTGGTGGTCTGCGGCCCCTCCGGTTCCGGCAAAAGCACCCTGATCAAATGCGTCAATGCGCTGGAGCCGATCCAGAGCGGGCGGATTGTGGTGGGTGGGCAGGCGCTGGGGGATAAAAGCGTCAACTTGCCGCAGCTGCGCGCGCGCGTCGGCATGGTGTTCCAGCATTTTGAGCTGTTCCCCCATATGCGCGTGATCGACAATTTGTGTCTGGCGCAGACCAAGGTCCTCGGGCGGCCCCGGGCCGAGGCGGAAATGCGCGCCATGGCCTTGCTCGATCGTGTCGGCCTTCGCGCCTTCGCGGCGAAACATCCCGGGCAATTGTCGGGTGGGCAGCAGCAGCGCGTCGCCATCGCTCGCGCTTTGGCGATGGACCCGATGGTGATGCTGTTCGATGAGGCGACCTCGGCGCTGGATCCGGAAATGGTCAGTGAGGTGCTGGATGTCATGGTGGAGCTGGCGCAGTCCGGCATGACCATGATGGTGGTCACGCATGAGATGGGTTTTGCCCGCAAAGTGGCGCACCGGGTGGTGTTCATGGACCAAGGCGAAGTGGCGGAGGATGCGCCGCGCCAGGCGTTCTTTGAAGCGCCGCGCAGCGAACGGGCGCGGCAGTTCCTGTCGAAGATTTTAACCTATTGAGCGGGATCGCGGGTGGAAAATCACCACCCTATTAACGGTTTCTTAAACCTTCGCCGCTATAGCAATCCCGTCCGGCTGGATGTCCCAGCCGGACGGTTGCAAGGAGAGACGCGATGTACAGCCATCTCGCTCTCTTATTGTTGCTTGTAGTGGTTCTTGGTGTCGAAATCAAGATCCGCTTCCCGCGGCGATAAGGGAGGGCCGACCCGTTCGCGGGTCGGCTTGCCCCTTGCTGGATTTTGGATCGTGCGTTCGCGCTGCATACGGATGTACTGCCGAGCCTCCCACCTTGGGTCAAAAGGATTGGCCGGACGAGACCTGATGCCGATGCGCCGGAACATGTCCTGCCAGCAGCGCGGGGTGCAAGAAATCGTCACCCTGTTAACGGTTTCTTAAACCTTTGCCCTTAAACGCAATATTGGCCGGCTGGATACCCCAGCCGGCCAATCGCAAGGAGAGACGCGATGTCGACTCATCTCGCTCTCTTGTTGTTGCTTGTAGTGGTTCTTGG
>CAIUPC010000033.1 GCA_903900905.1 uncultured Acetobacteraceae bacterium | reverse complement strand
ATGATCGATCGCCGGGTCGTGCGCCGCTACACCGACCAACCGGTGCCGGACTCGCTGCTCGACGCCCTGCTGGCCGCCGCGCAATCGGCGCCCGCCAAGTCGGACCTGCAGCAATACTCCGTCGTCGTCATGCGCGACCCCGCCCGCATCAAGCAGATCGCCGACTGGATCGGCACCATGGACTGGATCGCCACCGCGCCGGTCTTCCTGGTCTGGTGCGGCGACATGCGGCGCGGCCAGCGGCTGTGCGACATGCACCACATGCCGCATGCCAACAACAACATGGACACGTTCCTCAACACCGCCGTCGATTGCTCGCTCGCCATGGCGCAATTCATGGCGGCGGCGGAGGCGGTGGGCCTCGGCACCTGCCCCATCAGCTATGTCCGCAGCCATATCGAGCGGGTGTCGCCGTTGCTGGGCCTGCCGAACGGCGTCTATCCCGTCGCCGGGCTGAGTGTCGGCTGGCCGGTCTTCCGCCGCCCGGTGTCGATGCGCCTGCCGCCCTCAGTGGTCGTGCATCGGGAACGCTACGACGACAGAAGCATGCCGGATGAGGTCGCCGCCTACGACGAACGCCGCCGCACCCGCGACCCGGTCGCCACCGGCGGCCTGAAGAACAACGACGTCTACCAGCCCCGCGACGGCGTGGGCTGGAGTGAGAACGTCGCCCGCCAACTCTCAGTGCCGGAGCGTTTTGGCTTCGGCCCCTACCTCAAGACCAAAGGGTTCGACCTTGCCTGACGCTGCCCCTGAGTCCGCCGCCGCTGAGTCCGCCGCCGCTGCTCGTGCCCGCGCCGTCCGTGCCCGCCACGCCGCCAGCCTGCTCGTCCTGCGCTTCCACGCCGGCGAGCCGGAGATGCTGATGGGCATGCGCGGTTCGCGCCATCGCTTTATGCCCAACCGGCTGGTGTTTCCCGGCGGGGCGGTCGACAAGGCCGATTTGAAGGCGCCCTGCGCGTCGGGCCTGGCACCGCATACCGAGCGGCTGCTGCGCAAGAACGCGCCCCCCGCCTTGGCGCATGGTATCGGCGCCGCCGCGGCGCGAGAACTGCTGGAGGAAACCGGCCTGTCGCTGGGTTCCCCGGCGCATCTGGAGGGGCTGGAGTTCCTCTGCCGCGCGGTGACCCCGCCGACAAACCCGATCCGGTTCAATGCCCGGTTTCTGGTGGTCTCCGCCGAACGGGTGAGCGGCACTATCGGTGGCGATGGGGAGCTGGATAATCTGCGGTATTACCCGATGGAAGAGGCGATGGCGCTGGACCTCGCGATCCCGACGCGGCGGGTGCTGGAACGGCTGCGGACCTGGCTGACGCTGAGCGAGGAAGAGCGGCTGGCACAGACCCAGACGGCGGTGCTGAAGCGGGATCGCGGGTGGGTGATGGAGTAGGGGATTCAGGCGCCGTTGCTGCGAACACAAGATTTATGCGGGTGGTTTTTCATCAGGTGACCAGGCAACTGCCACATCAGTTGTCCCAAAATCGTCGCCGATAAACAGCAGCGGGGCCTTTTGGTCCCTGGCAAGGGCATAGGAAAACGCATCGCCGAAGTTGAGCAACCCGCCATGCCCCATGCCGCGGCCAAACTGTATCCGTGCCCGCAATGCAAGCCGAGCCTGGGCTGCATCATTTTGCGCCAGAGCGATGCCGGCTTCGTCAAGGAATCGGTCCAGATCTTCTATGGCTTTTAACCGATCGGTTCGCCGCCGACCTGCGAGTACGGTACCGGTTTCGACGTAGGACGCGACCGAGATAACCCGATGTGGGTTTTCTATGCGGGATATATGACCAAGGAAATTTTGAGTGAGCCAGAAAACGACTCGTGCTACACCGAACCCGCGGTGCAGTCGGGGACGGCGATGACCGTCAAGGAAATGGAGCCGATGCGGTGACGTGTCGGCCCTTTGTTAGCCGCTCGATTGAGGGATATGTAACATGCAAGGCGTCAATATTTCTATTAATGCAAATGATCGACGATCGTTTGAGGAAGAATACTGGGAGTGGGACAAAGCACGTCCCCAGCCGCCTGGAGAGATTGGACATATCGGAACGATGCCCCCCATGCACGGTGTATCTCCAGATGGATGCTGCAACTACATGAGTGTTCCAAAACCATTTCTGGAAACCTTAGTGGCGAAGGGAATATATTTCTACATTGAGACGATTATGTAATTAATGGACATTGACCCGCGCCAAGCCCGTTTTCGGCTGATAGTGGATTCTGCCTCAGTGAGTAGGCTCCCATGTATCGACTTGCTTCCCCCGGCATTCATACCACATGCCTCCCGGCAGCAGAAAGTGTCCGTCGGTTGGCGGTGTGATAAGGCCGCTTGCACGCCGAGCAGATTGCTCGCACTCAGCAAGGCTGCGGAACGTCGTGTCCGATGTAACGCCCATGAATGTCACACGTGATGCGCCCTGCATCTGGCATCTGCCTGTACTCGGAATGCAGAGGAATAGCGCATAGATAAACATTCTGCCCGATCCGGCTTGCTGCTGCCGCTTTGCTTCTTCAGCATTATGCTGTTCGCCGCGATGGCGATTTTCAATCCGTTTAAGTTCCTGTCCATATTTAGCGTCATACGCCATTGCAGCTTGTAACCACACATCACAATCTGGTTTCTTTAGCCAAATCGAGACATAATCAGTGTGCCCTGCTGACCAGACGGTGCAGTGGACAAGCTCGTTTGAAGGAGATT
>CAIUPC010000032.1 GCA_903900905.1 uncultured Acetobacteraceae bacterium | reverse complement strand
GTCCCGGGGACCAATCGCGGTACTAGCGGAAACCATGGTCCCCGGGACAAGCCCGGGGATGACGGTTTTTGCCGCCATCGACGGTTTTGCCGCCATCTACGGGTTTTGCCGCCATCTCTCACTATGTAAGCGCCCATGGGGCTTGTCCCGGGGACCAAGGGCGGCAGAAGCGGAAACCTCCATCCCCGGAACAAGTCCGGGGATGACGCGAAGACAGCATGATCCGCTTCAACCGATCACCCCAGTGACGGGGCGTGCCCGGCGCGGGTCACAGGCCAATCAGGATCGCAATGATCGCGATGGGCGGGGCATGCTTCGGGCCGGACGCCGGGGGGGCGCTCACCGCCGTGGTGGCCGGCGCCCCGGCGGCGATGCTGTTCAGTTCCTCCAGGCTGACCGGGATGGGGGCAGAAGCGGACGGGGTGTGGGTCTCGTTCATGATCGGGTTCCTTTCGGGGTTTGTTGTAGCAGCGCCAATAAAGCCGGAAATCGCCGCGCCTTCTGTGCCGCGAGGCACAGGCATGGCCGGGTCATACGCTTTTCAATCCGTCTCGCCGGCCCTACCGTCAGGGCGCAATCATATCGTCATCGAACAGCCGAATGCGGGGCGGGCAGGCCGTCGCGCTGCAATGCCTTTACCGCTGCGTCAGGGAGACCCATGAGCCGAACGCCATTGATCCTGCAGCATGACGCCGCCGAGTGCGGCGCCGCGTGCCTCGCGATGGTACTGGGCCACCACGGCAGCCACGCGCCACTGGATGAGCTGCGGGTGAGCTGCGGCGTCTCCCGCAACGGTTCGCGGGCCAGTGCCATCGTCGCCGCCGCCGCGACGTACAAACTCATCGGCAAAGGTTTCCGCTGCGAAGTCGCCGGCCTCGGCAAATTGCCGATGCCCTGTGTGCTGTTCTGGACTTTTAACCACTTCGTCGTACTGGATGGCTTCGATCGGGACGGACGCGCCCGGATCATCGATCCCGGGCTGGGCGAACGGGTCGTCGCCGCCGATGAAATGGACCGGTCCTTCACCGGCGTCGTCCTGACCTTCGAGCCCGGCCCCGGCTACGTCCCCACCGGCAGCCGCCCCGGCCTGTGGACAATGTTGCGGGATCGGCTCAACGGAACCGAAAAAGCATCCCGTCTGCTGCTGGCATTCTCCCTGCTGACCGCCATCCCGATGATCCTGATGCCGGCGGTGAGCCGGGTCTTCGTCGATGAGGTCCTGCTGCGTTCGCAATGGCGCTGGATCAATGCGATCATCGTTGCCGCCGCCGCGACCGCCTGCTTCCAGATGGCCAGCATCGCGTTCCGCCGCCGCCTGATCGTCGCCATCGAAGCCTGGACGATCACCGCCGGTGAGGCACGGTTCCTGAACCATATGCTGTCTTTGCCGCTATCATTCTTCTCCCAACGCCACACCGGCGAGCTGGTCGATCGCATGACCGCTTTCACCCGATTCGCTGAGACATTGACGGGCCCCCTGGCGGATGGGTTCACCGGCGCGGTCACCGCCTTGGTGATGCTGGCGGCGGCGCTGCTGGTCGATCCGGTCACCGGCCTCGCCGTCGCGGTCATGAGCGGGATCGCCTTCGCGGGTTCCTGGTATTCCGGCCGCGCGATCATCGCGCGCGGCGCTTTCGCCCGCCGCGCCGAAAGCCTGCTCGCCGCGGCGACCCTGGAAGGTGTGCGGTTGATGGAGGCGACCCGCGCCGCGGGACGAGCATCCGACTCGTTCTCCCGCTGGTCCGGCCATTACGCCCGGGCGGCGGGCGAGCGGTCGTCACTGGTGATGGCGCAGACCCGGTTGCAAGCGGGACCGCGGGCCCTGATCGCGCTGACCGGCGTTGCCGTGCTGGCGATCGCCGGGGCACGCGCGATGGATGGCGCGATCACGATTGGCCAGATCGCGGCCTTGCAGATGATCGCCGGCTCTCTGGTGAAACCCTTGGGTGACATCGTCTCGGCGTTCCTCGCCGCGCCGGACCTGAAGGCCGACATCGCGCGGGTGGACGATGTGTTCCGCCATCGCGCCGATGCGGCGCCGCGCGCCGCCGCCCATCTGCCGGCACGCGGCCGGCTGGAATTCCGCGACGTCACCTTCGGTTATGCGCGGACGGAAAAGCCGACCATCCAGAACGTGTCGTTTGTGATTGAACCGGGCCGGCGGGTCGCGATCGCCGGCCGTTCGGGCGGCGGCAAATCATCGATCGCGAAACTGGCCGCCGGGCTCTACCTGCCCTGGTCGGGGGAGATCCTGATCGACGGCGTGCCGGTCGCCAGCCTGGCGCCAGCCGCCCGCACGGCGCTCGTCGCCCTGGTGGATCAGACGATTGTCCTGTTCGAGGGCACGGTCCGCGACAATCTGTCGATGTTCCGCCCCGAACTGAGCGACACGCGGGCGGCGGCGGCGCTGCGGGACGTGGCGATGTTGCCGGATATCGAGGTCCGGGCGGGCGGTCTGGACTCGCCCGTGGTGGAGTTCGGCGCCAATTTCTCCGGCGGGCAACGCCAGCGGCTGGAAATCGCCCGTGCCATCGCCAACGACCCGGCGCTGTTGGTTCTGGACGAGGCGACGGCGGCACTCGACCCGCTGGTGGAAGCCGAGATCGAGGCCAATCTGCGCCGTCGCGGCATGAGCTCGCTGGTCATCGCCCACCGCCTGTCGACGATCCGCGACGCGGACGAAATTTTGGTTCTGGACCAAGGCCGAGTGGTCGAATCCGGGCGGCATCATGAATTGATGGCGCTCGATGGGCTCTACCGGTCGCTGGCGGGAGGTGGCGAATGAGCACCGTTCATCGCCTCCAACCCGGTGACCGGCTGATCCTGCCACCGGGATCGATCGCCCGTGTGACCGCGGGGCGGGTCAATGCCCAGGTGGTGGCAGCGTCGGGAGAGGGCGGCGCGGGGCAGCATCTGGCCTATGTGGGTGCGGGCGCTCTGGTGATCGCATTGCCGGACCCGGTGCGGATCGCCCTGTTCGCGCCGCGCGAGGCCGAGGTGCTGACCGGCGCGCTCGCGGATGAACTGACCGCCGGCCCGCTGTCCGCGATCGGGACCTGGATCCGCGCCGCCGATACCGCCGGCGCCTGGATCCCGATCGCCGCGCCGCGCGCCTTGTTCCCTGGCCAGCCAGAGGTGCGAACCGGCGAGATCGTCGCCTCGCCCCGCGACCAGACGGTGTGGGCGCGGCATGACCTGGGTTATTGGCCGCTGACCGACGGCGCGCCCGTGGTCTGGGCCGGGCCGCCGAACGCCGAAATCGTCACGACCGCGGACCTGTCCGCGGCCGGGCAGCTGTCCGCCGCCGTCTCCGCCTGGACCGAGACCGCTTCCGTCCGTCTCGGCCGCATTCTGGATCTGGCCGATACCGCCCGCACCTACGCGCTGGATGCCGGCGTGACCGCTGTCAACGAAGCGTTGCATGAGACGCGCGACGCGCTGGCGGGTATGCCGCCGCAGGCGGTCGCCGGGCCGACCAAAACGGATACCGGCCGCGCTTTGGCGCTGGCGTTGCCGGACTATGGGTTCGCCCGTGAACGGGTCACGCTGTCCGAGACCGAATCCGGCGTGACCCCGGCGGCGATGCCACCCGTCTTCCGGGAGTCTGGCGTGCAGATCCCCGCGCCCGGTGCGGCGCCTCTGGCCGCGCCGCCGTCGGAAAACGAAGCCGAGGCCCATGCCCGTTGCCTGGAACAGGCCCGCATGGCCGCGATCCAGGCCGGGATCGGCGTCCGCGAAGTTGCGATTCCCGGGAATTTAACCCGCGACGAGGGTGCGCCGCTGGTGGTGACACTGGCAGCGGACGGCGCGCCGGCGCTGGGGGCGGCGCCCATTCGCCGCGGCAAATACAGCATCCTCGAAGCCCGATCAGCGCGCCCGGCCACACGGCAGGTGCGGCTGGGCGGGCGGGCTCTGGCTTTGACGGCACCGCTGGACGCGGCGGCGACGGCAGCGCTGGACGTGCCATCGCGCCTTTTGGCCGTGATGATGCGCCTGTCCGCCGCCGACATCGCCGCCGCTTTGATGCTGGGCATCGCCGGCGTGTTGCTCGGCACGGCCGTGCCGATCGCCACCGATCTGTTGTTCTCCACCGTCTGGCCGCGCGGCGATCGGCCGGGGCACTGGCTGCTTGTCGGCGGCCTTGCGGTCGCGGCCCTGACGGGTGTCGCGTTCGAAACCGCCCGGTCGGCGCGTGCCGGGCGCATCGCGCTGCGCTTCCTGTCCTGGCTGGAAAACGGCCTCTGGCTGGCACTGGTGCGCGCCCGCCCCGAGGGGGTCAACGCCCCGGCCAGCGGCGACATGCAGAACCGTCTGGGCGCGGCGGGCCGGCTGTATCAGGCGATGCAGGGCCAGCCGATGCGGTTCGTGATCGACGCCGTGGCGATGGTCACCGGCGGGGTCATGATGGCCTGGTATGGCGGGAAACTGGCCTGGATCGGCTGCGCCGCCGTCGCGCTGTTGTTGCTGATCTGGTGCCTGTCGCTGCGTCTGGCGATGCAGGCGCGGGCCGCGATTGAAGCGATCTCGGGGCGCGAGAGAGCGTTGCTGACCCAGGCGGTCGCCGCCATCACCAAGATCAAGGCCACCGCCAGCGAGGCCTTCGTTCTGTCCCGTTGGGCGGCACTCGCCAGCCAGCACCGCACCGCGATCCGGAAGGCCGAGGGGATCGACACGATGATCGCCGTCATCACGGCCGGTATCAGCGGCCTGACCACCGCGGGCGTGTACACCCTGGCGGGGTCGGTGCTGGAAGGCGGCGATCCCTCAGTCGCACAAGCCGCCCGTGAAATCACACTTGGCGGCTTCCTCGCCTTCCAATCCGCCCTGGGTCAGACCCTCGGGGCCGCCGGTTCGGCCGCATCCATCTTCACCCTGTGGCCCCGCCTGGCGGCGGCGGGTGCGCGGCTGGCGCCGCTGGCCCGGGGCGTGCCGGAGACCGGTGCGAACGACCGCCGGATCCAGGCGCCGCCGCTGGATGGGCGGGTGACGCTCAGCCAGGTCACGCACCGCTATCCCGGTTCGGATGTTCCCAGTCTGCGCGGCATCGACATCGACATCGCGCCGCGGGAATACGTCGCGATCGCCGGCGCATCCGGATCGGGCAAGACGACACTGTTGCGGGTCCTGCTGGGGTTGGAGCCGCCGGCCTCCGGCGCGCTGTATTTCGACGGCCGGGATGCCAAACGGCTCGATCCCGCCAGTATCCGGCGGCAACTGGGCTATGTCGGACAGGATGCGCGCCTGTCGCCGGGGTCGATCCTGGAAAACATCCAGGATGGCCGCGCCCTTGGTTTGCCTGAGGTCTGGGCCGCGGCGAGGCTGGCGGGAATCGCCGAGGATATCGAGGCAATGCCGATGGGCCTGCATACACTCGCGGGCGAAGGCGGCCAGAACCTGTCGGGCGGTCAGCGGCAGCGGTTGATGATCGCCCGCGCGCTGCTGACCCGGCCGCGCATCCTGATCTTCGACGAGGCAACCAGCGCGCTGGACAATCGCACGCAACAGGTGGTGCAGCGCGGTCTGGCCGAACTGCCGGTGACACGCATCGTCGTTGCCCACCGGCTCAGCACGATCATGTCGGTCGATCGCGTGTTCGTGCTGGATCGCGGCCAGGTCGTGGAGGCCGGTCCTCCGGCTGAACTGCTGCGCCGCGACGGCCCCTTCGCTGCGCTGGCCCGCCGTCAGACCATCGAACAAACTGAAGGAGACGCAGCATGATGCGCGGTGCCTTGTTCCTGTTCAGCGCCCTGAACGAAACCGATATTGGCTGGATGGCGCATGCCGGCTCGATCCGCCGCTTCGCGGCCGGGGACGCGTTGATCCGTGCGGGGGAAACCATCGACCAGTTGCTGGTGCTGTTGGACGGCGTGGTGCGGGTGGAAACCGCCGAGGGCCGCGTGATCGCCCTCCGCCGCGAAGGTGAGTGTCTGGGGGAGGTTTCGCTGGTCGATACGCTGCCCACCAGTTCCTCGGTCATCGCCACCGAACCCGTGCGCGCCCTGCATCTTCCGGGCGACAGGCTGCGCACGAAGATCGCAACCGACAGTGGCTTCGCCACCCGCTTTTGGCATGGCATTGCCATCCTGCTGGCGAACCGGCTGCGGGAGGTGACCAGCGGCGGCGCGGCCCCGCCGCTGGATGACATCATGCTGAACGATGTCGCCCGGTCCGGCGATCGGTTCCTGCTGCTGCGGGATTACACACGGAGCAGCGCGGTATGAGCGATAAACCATCCCTGTTTCGTGAACGGGCGTTGGCGCGGGCCGGTGACCCCGAGGCGCTGGATATTCTGCCGCTGCAACCGAAGACCCTCGACTGGGCGGCGCTGGTGCTGTTGAGCGCTCTGGCCGCCGCGACGGTGACATGGGGTGTCTTCGGCACGGTCACCCGATCCATCTCGGGCAACGGCATCCTGATCGCCCGTGGCGGACAATTGATTGAAGCCCAATCATCCGGCCCGGGGCAGATCGTGGCGCTGGCGGTACGGCCGGGTGCGCGGATCGAGGCTGGCGGGCTGATCGCTACGGTGGTGGCACCGGATCGCGAACAGCGGCTGGCCAGCGCCCATGCGCTGGTGGACATCCGAAAAACCAATCTGCGCCGGGTGCAGCAATCGATGGCGCGGCTGATCCAGCAGCAGGAAGCCGCCGCCGCCCAGCAGCGGGAGGCGCTGGAGTCCAAGCTGGCGGTGGCGCGGGAACGTATTCAGATCACCACGAACCAGTTCGAGATTCAGGACAGCCTGTTCCGCCGCGGGCTGACCACATTGCAGCGTGTGAACGACTCCCGCGACACGCTGAATGCCTCCCGTTTAGATGAGGTCAATACGCTGACCGCATTGGCGGACCTGAAATCGAAACAGATTGAGGAGGCCCGGACTTACGCCGACCGGATTGCGCAGGCTGAGGATGATGTTTCGGCGGCTGAGCGGAGTGAGGCCGACCTGGGCGCCGATCTGGCTTTGTCATCGCGGGTGCTGGCGCCGGTGCCGGGGCGGGTGGTGGAGGTGAAGGCCAACCCGGGCGCCTTTGTAAACGCGGGCCAGGCGATCGTTTCCATTGAAACGGGCAGCGCGGGCCTGGAGTTACTCGCTTTCATCCCGTCGCAGAAGGCGCGCGAGGTGGTGGCGGGCATGAGCGTCCGCGTGTCCCCGGCCGGCACAAGGCGGGAGGAACATGGCGAATTGTTGGGCATTGTCCGGGATATGTCGAGCTTTCCCGTCAGCGGGACGGGCCTGCGGTCGCTGCTGCAAAACGAGACCCTGGCGGAAAATGTCAGCCGCGCCGGCGCGCCTTATGTCGCGCGGGTCGAGCTGGTGGAACGGACGGACGCGCCGGGTTCTTATAGCTGGACGACCCGGGAGGGGGCGAAGGTGGCGCTGTCCAGCGGCGGGCTGGCGGCGATCGAGGTCGCTGTCAGCGAGCACCGGCCGATTGAGCTGGTGATGCCGGCGGTGCGAAAGCTTTTGGGGCTTTGACGGGGTGCCACTGGGCCCGAAATGACAAATGCCCGATGGCCGCTTGTGCGGCATCATCGGGCATGTGCGCGGAAACGGGGACGAGCCGCGCCCCCTTTGTGGTCAGGTGAGGGTCGCAACGTTGGGGTAGGGAATGGGGATTGGCTGCGGCTGGGGTTTGGTCATCGGGATGATGATCGGTGGTACAGGCTGACCGCCACCGGTGATCGCGTCGAGTTCGGCAGCGTTGAGGGCCTGGGGAACAGCCTGGGTTTCGGATTTCGTGTTGGGCATGGATGTGGACCTTATACGGGTGTGTAACGGGGTTGCCTGGGTCGCGGGCGGATCAGGACGGCGTTGTGACCGGTCCCGGGCTGGTATTCACCGGGTTCAATGTCGCGGGAGCGGTGGGGCCTGACACATCTTTGATCGTGTCCTTGGGGTTCAAGACCGCCTCCGAGATGGGGCGCAGACCGGTTCCGCCGCTTACCTGGTCGAGGTCCGTGGCTGTCAGTTCCTGGGCTGGTGCCGGAGTTTCCTTTTGCATGACGACTCTCCTTCAGAGATTGAGGATTGCGTTGATTTATCCCGGTCAGACGGCCGCCGGACCGGCTCCGGTTGGATGGTGAGGCTGGCCCGCCACCCGTCCGGCGAACACAACCATGCCCGGATCGATCCTGCCTTGCTGTGTTTCGCGGCACAAGGTTAACGTGCTGCAAAGCACAGCGGGGCGCCCCGGTCCGGATCAGGATGAACGTGTTCACGGCGGCGGCTGGTTTGGAATGCACCCGGCGCGATGTGAATGATCAGGGGTTCGCCCCATTTGGAAAGGAAAGCACCATGACAAATCAAAAGAACAACGAGACGGCGTCGCAACCGGTCGAACTCAGCGAGGGCGATCTGGAGCAGGTCACCGGCGGCGCGGTGGCGGCGACCACGGCGCTGCTCACCCCTGTGACGGTCAGAGAAGACCCCTGCGCCGGTGGCAAAATCACGATCATGAAGCGCTGAACCGGGTCAGGCGCCGCCGGCTTCGGTCAGGGCGCCAATCCGCACCAGTTCTCGCGCCAGGATGAGCGAGGATTTTTCGCTTAGCGATTCGTGAAGCGCGCCCGCTTTGGCGGGTGCGCGCCGCGCCATGATCGCCTGCAAAGCCGGCAGGATGGCGGCTGGCCCTTTCAGCGTCTCCCCGCCCGCGACGGTCAGATAAGCCTGTCCGCCGCGGATCACCGCCTGCCAGGCCTCGCCATGACGGGTCCGCAGCAAGCTGCCAGGGCCGATGCCGGCTTCCCGCGTCAGGGCGGCGACATGCGCGCCGGCGGGTGCGCCGAGGCCGGACAACACGCGCGTTCCGGCGGCGTCCGCGAATGCGGCCACGTCCATGGACGCGATTTCCCGCGCGATCACCGCCAACCGCTCGCTGAACCCTTCCGCGAGGCGGTCCGCCGCGCCGTGACGCAGCAGCACCCCGGACGGCAGGGCTTCCATGAAGTCCGGGCGGTGGCGCAGACCCTCAATCAGCAGGGGCAGCATGTCCTTCCAGGCGACGGGTTCGACGATGATCGGGATCGACACCGATAATGCGTCATCGCACATGACTTCATGCACCAGCCCGCGCGGCTGATACAGAAAATCGCCCGGCCCCAGTTCGAACGTCCGCGTTGGCGGGCCGAGCGTCGCGGGGTCGCACGCGGCGCGATCTTCGGCGTCGACGTGATGGAAGAACCGCCACCGCTTGCGGCCGGCCAACTGGAGGGTGAAAATTTCGGTCGCATCGTAATGCGGGCCGATCTGTTCCGTGCCGGGTGGGGAAAAAAAGCAGGATATCGAGACCCCGGGATGCCCCAGCTGCACTTGCAGATCCCGGTATAATTGACTGAGTGGCGCATCCGGCGGCAGAAATCGTTCCATCTTGCGGAACTGCAACCAGGAGCCCAGCCGGAACAACCGGTAGAGTTCCCCGAGGTCCGCGGGGGCGAGGGACACGCGATCGCCTTTGGCGCGCATGCTGACCATCGGCTCACGCAGGATGCCGGGAATGGCCAGCATCGCTTCGATCTTCCCTGGCGTGATGAGGGATTCGAAGGCCTGGTCCGGCGCGGCACGCACCAGCAAGGGATGCTTCGCCCAGTAGGTGTCGTGGAATGTTTCGAGCGGGACCGGTCCGAGCAGGCGTTCGAACGTCCAGGCGGCATCGGGTGGCGGCGCGGTGTTACGCAGGACCTCGAAAACCGGTGCGGTGTTTTCAATTTCGGGTGTTTTATGCATGGCGCTCCGCCTTTCCGATACGGGACCGGTTGCCTGCGATGTTACCTCGTAAGCGATGCGAATCCAAGTACGGCGTTCCATTGGCGCGCGGGGGCAACGGCCGGCGCCTGTGCCATCCGGCACAGGCCCCCTGTGCCGCGGAGCACCGCGCATGCGCACCGGTGCCGCCATGATCCGGCTGTCTCAAGGGACCAGGGCCATTCCTGGTTTCGGATGAGGCAGATCGAAAGGACAACGTATCATGAGCAACAACGGCAACGCTTCCCTCGCCCAGGCGCTGAACACCGCCGACCTCGACACCGTCGCCGGCGGTCAGCAGGTTTTTTTGCACGAGTTCCCCGGAGCGGTGAACCAGGCAACCGGTTTGCGGTCGTTCGAACCGACCTTTGCCGCCGCGGTGGCTGATGCCATTCTGCCGGAATCGACGAAGAAATAGCAGGTTCGGCTTCGCGTCGAACTTCTGCCTGGTTGTCCCATGCCGGTGCCCGGATCGACGGGCCCGGTGTGGGACAGAGATGGCCGGGGAAATCCGCACGGTCCGAGATGAACTGCATCTGGAATACCCGTTCGCGGGAAGCCGGATATTGCGGGACCCGCTCCGCCGCGAGGGTGTGATCATTGGCCGGGAACGGGTTATCGGCCTGATGCGACGCCTGGGCATCGCGGCCATCTACCGCCGGCCGAACAGCTCAACGTCCAGTCTTGGACACAAGATTTATCCGTATCTCTTGCGTGATATCGTGGTCGATGGATATAACCTCCATATGGACGTACAAAGCCGCCGAATATCCATGGAAGCAAGGGTAAGCCGACTCATATACTTCGACTCCGCAGGAATCCGGAAAATCCGGCTGACTGCAACATTGCCCTGGCGGCGCCGTTTCCCGTCATGCCGACGGAGGTCGGCATCCATGCCTTTGCCTGTTGAGACCACGCAAGGCGTGGATGCCGACCTCCGTCGGCATGACGAGACTATCAGCGCGGATAAATGATCGGCCAGCACCGATCATTTTCCCGGATTTCTGCGGAGTCGAGGTATACCAGTCCGTGTTGACATTGACTCACCGGCAGCGCTCCAACGCCGCCATGCCGACCTGCGTCGGCATGGCGGGTAACGGTGGCCGGTACGTCAATCATTATGCGGTATGATATCATATTGCAACAAGACTGACCTGCTGGCGGTACTTCTAATCCGCCATTTTAGTCTTACGGCACGGCCCTTGGTTGGATTCCAACGCTGGCGTTCAACCAAGGGACCCGGTTCATCGCCTGATTCTCCGCGGTCTCCGATCCCCGGCAAGAGAGCATCCGTCATACTCTCTACGATGTTTTGTTGATCACGCTGTGCACCATGCTGTGCGGCGGAGAGGACTGCTCCGGCATGGAGGCGTTCGCCCGGGCTGAGGCAGCCATCCGCCGCGATGGCCGCCATTTTCATAGGCGGAGACTCTCCCGCGAGACCGGCCGGGATCGCCGGAAGGTCGCGCCGCCTTCTCAGGAACCCGCGGCGAACCGCCACAGTCTCGCGCCAAAAGCGCGATCTCACCCGCGTCGCTATGCGAGCGTTGGATCCGGTGCCACGCGGACCAGGGTCTTGCCGAAGTTCTCGCCGCGCAGCATCTCGGCGAAGGCGGCGGGGATGGCCTCGAATCCCTCGCGGATATACTCGCGGTAACGGACCTCCCCCGACGCGACCCAGGGCGCCATCTCGGCCAGGAACGTGTCGTGCCAATCCGCCACATACGTGCCGACGGAGAGGTTCTGCACACCCACGCCGCGGGCCTCGGCGCGGCGGCGCTCCTCGGCTTTGGCGTCCGCCTCGGGCGCATCGCCGTAATGCGCGATCAGCCCGCAAATCGTCATCCGCGCGCCCGGGTTGAACAACGGCAGCACCGCGTCGAACACCGGCCCGCCGACATTCTCGAAATACACATCGATGCCGCTCGGGCAGGCGGCTTGCAGGTCCTGAGCGAAGGTGGGTGACAGGTGGGAGACACAGGCGTCGTAGCCGAGTTCCTCCGTCACATAGCGGCACTTCTCCTCGCGCCCGGCGATGCCAACCACGCGGCTGCCCCGCAATCGCGCGATTTGGCCGGCGATCTGACCCACGCCGCCGGACGCCGCCGACACGACCGCTGTCTCACCCGGCTTCGGCTCGCATTGCAGGGCCATGCCGGCATAGGCGGTGAGGCCAAGCATGCCGAGCACGCCGACCGCGTGGCTGATCTTGCCGCGGGCCGGATCGAGCTTGCGGGGGATCATGTAGCTGGGCCGGGCGACGCCCTCCCCCATCAGGCCGTATTCGGCCCAGCCATTGGTGTTAAAAACGAAATCGCCCGGCGCGATGCCATCGATCCGGCTTTCCAGGACCTGCGACACGGTGCGGGCGTGGCAGGGCAACCCCTCCGGCTCCTCACCGCGGCGCTTGAGGCCCCACTGATAGGGATCGAGGGAGACGTAGATCGTCCGTGTCAGCGCCTGTCCCGGGCCGGGGGCCGGGATCGGCGTCTCCTTCAGCGCGAAGGTGGCGTCGTCGGGCCAGGGCGGCGGGGGCCGTTTGGCGAGCGTCCAGTAGCGCGTGTTCACGGGAACCTCCCTTTAAGCGTTGGTGCTTTTTGGCATTCGCTGGGGATGGCGTCCACTGCCCCACCCCTGGGCAATCGCCCCGTTCCCGCACACTATGATGTTCGCTCGGGAGTCGGCCCCGCCGGTTCACCCGACCGAACACAGGAAACCCAATGATCACCGGCGAACTCCGCGGCCAAATCGACCGTATCTGGGACAGTTTCTGGACCGGCGGCATATCCAACCCGCTCGAAGTCATCGAACAGATTACTTATCTGCTGTTTATCCGCCGCCTCGACGACCTCCACACGCTGGAGGAACGCAAGGCCGCGCGCCTGAAACGCCCGATGGAGCGGCGGCTGTTCCCCGAAGGCGCCGATCCGCGCGGGCGAGACTACGACGAGCTCCGCTGGTCCCGCTTCCGCCACTTCGCCCCGTCGGACATGTTCGTGGTGGTGGGGGAGCATGTCTTCCCCTTCCTGCGCACCTTGGGCGGCGATGGTTCGACTTACGCGCACCATATGAAGGACGCGCGCTTCACCATTCCGACTCCGGCCTTGTTGGCGCGGGTGGTGGACATGCTGGAAGCGGTGCCGATGGAGGACACCGACACCAAGGGCGACATCTACGAATACATGCTCGGCAAGATCGCCACCGCCGGGCAGAACGGCCAGTTCCGCACGCCGCGGCATATCATTCGGCT
>CAIUPC010000031.1 GCA_903900905.1 uncultured Acetobacteraceae bacterium | reverse complement strand
CGCCCCCCCCCCCTGTGGGTGGGGGCCGGGGGGAGGGGTGAAAAGGCGCAGTTTCGGGGGGATTGCCCCCTCCCCCCAACCCCCTCCCTCAGGGGGAGGGGGAGACACCATGGGTTAACATCAAGGGCGGCTGGTATTAGACCGGCGAACCCGGCGGGAACACCGGCCGCCGCTTTTCCCGGTGCGACGCGACGCCCTCCTGCGCCTCCGGCCCGCTGAACCCCATGAATTCCAGCGCCAGCGACGCGTCGAACGACGGGCCCGCCATGCGCAGCCAATTGTTCAGCGCGTATTTGGTCCAGCGGATCGCGCTTTGCGCGCCCTCGGCGAGGCGGATGGCCACTTCTTCCGCCTTGGCATCCAGTTCGGAATCCTCCACCGCCAGCGAAATCAACCCGATCCGCTCAGCTTCAGCGCCGGAGACGGTCTCACACAGCAGCAAATAGTATTTCGCCTTGGCCAGGCCGCACAGCAACGGCCAGACGATCACCGCATGATCCCCCGCCGCGACACCCAGCCGTGTATGGCCGTCAATGATCCGCGCCTCTTTCGTCGCGATCGACACATCCGCCAGCAGCCCGGCCACCAGCCCGGCGCCCACCGCCGGGCCGCGCATGGCGGAGACCACCGGCTTGGAGCAGTTGATGATGTTGTAAACGAGATCGCGGGCTTCCTTCCAAACCCGGGCACGGGCGTTGAAATCGGCCATGATCTCCTCGATCATCGCGAAATCGCCACCGGCCGAGAACGCCTTCGGCCCACCCGTCAAAATCACGCTGTTCACATCCGGGTCAGCATCGATGTCGCGCCAGATGTCGCCGAGTTCACGGTGCATGGTGGCATCGACGGGGTTCAGGCGGCCACCGGACCCACCCATGGTTATCCGCAGCACTTTTGGATGCGGACGATCGAAGGTGAAGCGGGTATAGGCGGCATAACGGTCGGTCATTGGGGTTATCCTTCTGTTGCTACAACGCTTCAGCTACCGTCCTTACCCCAGAGATTGTCCCAAACCAGATCCTTCCAACTATCCGGCTTGTTCTTCAACGATCCCGTCGAATGCATGAATTCCGCGTGCTTCATGTAGCCGCGCGGGGTCGAGCTGAACTGTAACATTTTCGGATCTGTCATCATCGCCTCGATCCAGGCGAGGCCCCGCTTCTGCGGCTCGCGCGCGACATAGACCTCCGCCGACTCATGCGGATTGGACTTGATGAACGCGAACGCATCCTCCAACCCAGCCGCCGTCGCGGCGTAGAGCTTCGGGCTGCCATCATGGAATTTCGCGCCGGCGAAAATGGCGGAGATCGATGATCCCGGCTCCATATAATCTTCCGAGTTCATCACCATATGGACCTTGCCGGATTCCATCATCTCAACGCTGAACGGCACGATCGACAGCTGGCTGCGGACCTCGCCCACGCCGCTCAGCACCATCGCCATGCCATCGGGGTTGGACATCGTCACGACGTTGGAATCGAATTTGAACCGGTTTTCCCAGCCATATTCCTTGGCCGCCGCCATCTGCAACGACAATGCCTGCGCCGTCACCTTCAAACCCGTCAGCGCGATGCGATCATTGGGCCCGATATCGCGCACCGTCTTCAGCCGCGGATCATTGCTCAGCAACCAGATCGGGGAAGCCGAGAGCGGCGTCACCACCCGCACCTTCTGCGCCCCGCGGGTCTTGTCCCAGAGCACAAAGCCGGGCCCGAATCCGCCCATCGCCATATCCGCGTCCCCCGACAGCAGCATATCGCTGCCGGCCGGACCGCTCGACAGATGGTTCAGCGTGATCTTGATCTCGCCCAGCCCTGCCTCGGTCGCCCGCTTCTGGATGAAGCCCCGATCAATCGCGACATAGATGGGCAAATAACCCAGCCCATAGGGCATCACGACCCGCAATTCGTTGGATTCCGCCCGGGCCGGCGTCGCCACACCCGCCCCCACCAACAACGACACCGCGAGCGCGCTTCGGCGTAAAAATGTCCACATGATCGGTTCCTCCGTTGGGCCGAAGTGTAATGCCGTATTGAGGATATCGGGAAGCCGGGCTTTACGTCCCGGGATCGCCCGAAAGGAACCGCCGATGCCCGCAATCGACCGCCGCCTGGAAACCGCCATCGCCCTCGCCACCGAGGCCGGCGCCATGGCCATGCGCCTGCGCCCCGCCCCCGGCAGCGCCCAGGCGAAACTGAAAGGCGCGCAGGATTGGGTGACCGAGGCCGATGGCGCCGTCGAACGCTTCCTGTCCGACCGCCTGCTCGCCGCCTTTCCCGATGACGGCTTCCAAGGTGAGGAAGAAGGGATCGGCCGCACCGGCATGCTCCGCTGGATCGTCGATCCCATCGATGGCACATCCAACTATGCGCGCGGCGGCAGCCGCTTCTGCGTCTCTCTCGGCCTGATGGAGGATCGCATCCCGCTTGCCGGCATCATCGTCGCGCCCGCTTTGGGGGAAACCTTCGCCGCGCGGCAAGGCAAAGGCGCCACTCTGAACGGCACCCGCATTCATGCCGCCGGCACCACCGCCCTGCCCCGCGCGACCGTCGAAATCGGCTGGTCCACACGGCGAACCGACTCCGAGTTCCTGGCCCTCTGCAGCCGTGTCCGCGGCGCCGGGGCCGCGCTGCGAATGGGCGGATCGGGCGCGCTCGGCCTGGCCGATGTCGCGGCCGGGCGCCAGGACGCCTATGCCGAACTGCATATCAATCTCTGGGACGTCGCCGCCGCATTGGCGATCCTGGCCGAGGCCGGGGCCAGCGTCAGCGACTTCACCGCCGGCCATGGCTGCACCAAGGGCAATCCCATCCTTGCCTGCGCCCCCGGTATCGCGGAGGCGATGACCGCGCTGTTTTGACAGAACCGGCCCGCGGGGCTTTCCTGCGCGCAACAGCATAGGAAACCCCGAAATGCAGCCCCACGGCCGCCCCCTGGAAGGCATGCGCGCCATCGCGCTTGAACACGCCGTCGCCGCGCCTTTGTGCAGCCGGCACCTGGCCGACATGGGCTGCGATGTCATTAAGATTGAGCGCCCCGGCGGCGGCGATTTCGCCCGCGACTACGACAGCTTCGTGCATGGCCAGAGCAGCCATTTCGTCTGGCTCAACCGTGGCAAGCGCAGCATCACCATGGACGTGAAACAGCCCGCCGCCCGCGCCGCGCTGAACAAACTTATCGGCGGGGCGGATGTGCTGCTACAAAACCTCGCCCCCGGCGCCGCCGCGCGGCTGGGGCTGAGCTATGAGGCGCTAAAGCCGATCAATTCGAAGCTGATTGTGTGTGATATTTCGGGGTATGGGGAGAGCGGGCCGTTTGTGCAGAAAAAGGCCTATGATCTGCTGATCCAGGCGGAATCCGGGCTGATCGCGGTCACCGGTTCCCCCGATGAACCCTCCCGCGTCGGTATCTCGGCCGCCGATATCTGCACCGGGATGTATGCGCTGACCGGCATCCTCGGGGCGCTGGTCCGGCGCGGCCGCACCGGGGAAGGCGCCAATATCAAGATCGCCATGCTCGACGCCCTGGCGGAATGGACGACGCAGCCGATGCTGCGCAAGGTCTACCAGGGCACGCTGGTGCCGCGCTCCCCCACCAATCACCCGGCGATCGCGCCCTATGGCGCGCACAAGACCAAGGACGGCCAGGTCATTTTCGGCATCCAGAATGACCGGGAGTGGTCGGTATTCTGCGACAAGGTCATGGAACGCCCGGACATGCGCAGCGATCCGCGCTTCGGCTCGACCAATGACCGCCGCGACAACCGCGTGGTGCTGACGCAGATGATCGAGGACCGGTTCGCGCCCCTGACCTCGCTGGAGGTGGTGCAGTTGCTCGACGATAACGGCATCGCCAATGGCCGGCTGAACGACGCTCAGGATGTCTGGGACCACCCGCAACTCGCCGCCCGCGACCGCTGGCGGGAGGTGCAGACCGAGCATGGCCCCTATCGCGGCCTGCTGCCGCCCTTCACCTTCACCGATGTGGAGATGGGCATGGGTCCGGTGCCCGGCGTCGGCCAGCATACCGACGCGATCCTGGCCGAACTGGGCTATTCCGGTGATGAGATCACGGCGATGCACGCCTCGGGGGCCGTATGACCGACTTCGATCCCGCCCAGCACCGCATGGTGCCGGAGCAGCGCTGGTTCGACGATTTCAAAATCGGCGAGCGCTTCATCCTGCCAAGCCGCACCATGACCGAGGCCGTGTTCCTCGCCTTCCAGGGCGCCAGCGGCGACAATCATCCGGTCCACTATGACGTGGAATACTGCAAATCCCGCGGCATGCCCGGCCTGCTGGCGCATGGGCTGCAAACCCTGGTGCAAACCGCCCCTGGCGCCGGATTATTCCCGTTCCTGGTCGAAGACTGCCTGGTGGGCTTCATCGAACAGTCCAGCAAGTTCCTCAAACCGGTCTATACCGGCGACACCTTGTATTCCGCTTTGGAGATCGAGGAGCTGACCCCCGGCCGCACCACCGGCGTTCTGGGCTTCCGGACCACCATCCACAACCAGCGGCGGGAGTTGGTGCTCGAGGGTAAACAACGGTATTTACTGAAGAAAAAGCCGCCGCAAGGGTAATCGACCCACCCCGACCCTATCGGATTCACAGATCGCGGAAACGATTTTCGTCTGTCGTACTCTATATCGTCATGGCCCGGCTTGTCCGGGCCACCTATCGCGGCACGGTGCGGGCGGGGTTGGCCCGGACAAGCCGGGCCATGACGTTGTAGAGCAGAACGGGCGAAATTCGTTTCCGCGATCTGTGAATCCGATAGGGTCGGGGTGGGTCGATTACCCTTGCGGGGGCTTTTTCTTCAGCAAGTACCGTTGTTTACCCTCGAGCACCAACTCCCGCCGCTGGTTGTGGATGGTGGTCCGGAAGCCCAGAACGCCGGTGGTGCGGCCGGGGGTCAGCTCCTCGATCTCCAAAGCGG
>CAIUPC010000030.1 GCA_903900905.1 uncultured Acetobacteraceae bacterium | reverse complement strand
TTGAGGATGATGTTCTCCACATCCTCCCCCACGTAGCCGGCTTCGGTCAGGGTCGTGGCATCGGCCATCGTGAACGGCACATCGAGGATGCGCGCCAGGGTCTGCGCCAGCAGCGTCTTGCCCGAACCGGTCGGTCCCAGCAGCAGGATGTTCGACTTCGCGATCTCGACGTCGTTGTTCTTCTGCCCATGGGCGAGGCGCTTGTAGTGATTGTGCACCGCGACCGCGAGGACCTTCTTGGCGTGCGACTGGCCGATGACATAGTCATCGAGCACCTTGCAGATCTCCTTCGGCGTCGGCACGCCGTCACGAGATTTCACCATATGGGTCTTATGCTCTTCACGGATGATATCCATGCAGAGTTCCACACACTCATCGCAGATGAACACCGTCGGGCCGGCGATCAGCTTGCGCACCTCGTGCTGCGACTTACCGCAGAACGAGCAGTAGAGGGTGTTCTTCGAATCGCCAGACTTGCTCATGCGCACTCCTCCCCGGGACGCCGGGGGCACAATGGAGAATTCTACCCCCCACTCGCGCCGGGGGACAAGGGACCGCCGTGCCGATATGACGCTCCGATGAACATCAGCGATACGGAGACGATCAGCGTGCGGCGAAGTTATTGATTTTATTGCCTATCGCGAAACCGCCCCCGACAGGGTTTCGACCTGAGCGGGAGCGGGCATCACATTTCAGCGCCGGGACTCGCTTGCTAAACCGCCGGTTCAGCTCTTCGAGGCATCCTCGGCGGCCGGCCGGCGATCGACGACTTCATCGACGATGCCGAATTCGCGGCTTTCTTCGGCCGACATATAGCTATCGCGCTCCAGCTTGCGCTCGATCGCTTCAATCGGCTGGCCGGTGTGGCGGACGTAGATCTCGTTCAACCGCTTGCGCAGCAGCAGGATTTCGCGGGCCTGAATCTCGATATCGGTCGCCTGACCCTGCGCACCGCCCGACGGCTGATGCACCATCACGCGGGCGTTCGGCAGCGCGAAGCGCTTGCCCTTGGCACCGGCGCAGAGCAACAGGCTGCCCATCGACGCGGCCTGACCGATGCACACCGTGCTGACGGGGCTGCGGATATATTGCATCGTGTCATAGATCGCGAGGCCGGCGGAAACCACGCCGCCCGGGCTGTTGATATAGAACGAGATATCCTTGCTGGGATTCTCTGACTCCAGGAACAGCAGCTGGGCGCAGATCAGCGCGCTGACCTGGTCGTAAACGGCCCCGGTCAGGAAGATGATCCGCTCTTTCAGCAGGCGGGAGTAAATGTCGAAGGCGCGCTCCCCGCGGGCGGTCTGTTCGACCACCATCGGCACGAGGTTGTTGGCATAGATTTCGACCGGACTACGATCACTCATGATGGCACCTTGGACTGACGGGACGGCCTATTAAGTGGGGCACCCGGCGCGAAAGTCACCCCCCCGCGCCGGCATGATCCGCTTTAAACGGAAGCGGTTTCAGGTTCCTTGGCCAGCTCTTCCGGCGTGACGATCTGATCCGTTACGTTCGCGAGTTCGAGCACGAAGTCGACCACCTTCTCCTCGAAGATCGGGCCGCGCAGCGACTCGGTCATCTGCGGGTATTTGCGGAAGAACTCCATCATCTGGACTTCCTGGCCGGGATAACGCGACGCTTCCGCCCGCATCGCCCGGTTCAGCTCATCGGGGGTCACCGTCAGGCCATTCACACGGCCGATTTCCGCCAGCAACAGGCCGAGGCGGACGCGGCGTTCCGCGATCGCGCGGTATTCGCTGCGGAGCGTGTCCTCGTCCTTTTCCTTGTCTTCGTCGTCCAGCTTGCCGGCTTCCTTGTCGGCGCTCAGACGGGTCCAGATCTGGTCGAATTCCTGGTCGACCATGCTGTCCGGCGTCGGGAACATGGCCAGACCGGACAGGGCGTCCAGCAGCTGGCGCTTCACCCGCAGGCGGCCGAGCTGGTCGTATTCGGACTGCACCCGCTCGGAAATCGCGGTGCGCAGCTCTTCCAGCGTCTCCAGGCCCATCTTCTTGGCCAGTTCGTCGTCGATCGCGGCGGCCACCGGCTTGCGGAGCTGCTTCACGGTGACGTCGAAGGTGGCTTCCTTGCCGGCCAGGTTGGGTGCGCCATACTCGGCCGGGAAGGTGACCGTGATGGTGCGCGCTTCATCGGCCTTGGCGCCAACGAGTTGTTCGGCGAAGCCGGGAATGAAGCCGGTGCCGCCAATATCGACGTTGATATCGGTGGCTTCACCACCCTCGAACGGAACGCCGTCGATCTTGCCCAGGAAGTCGACGGTCAGCACGTCGCCCTCCGCCGCGCCGGCGTTTTCACCGCGGGCAGCCAGGTCTTCCTCGGTCAGGTCGGCCAGATCGCGGGCGCGCAGGGCGATGTCGGCCAGCGCCTTGTCGATCGTCTCATCGGACGTGACCGCCTTCATGCGGGTCAGCGCCAGGGCGGCGAAGTCCGGCATCGCGATGTCCGGCAGCAGCTCCATCTCGATCTTGAACTCGAGATCCTTGCCCATGCCCGTCGTCGCCGGATCGGCCGACACCAGCTCCACCTTCGGCTGGAACGCCGGGCGCAGCCCACGCTCTTCCATCACCTGGCGGGTGGCTTCGTTGACCGATTCTTCCAGCACTTCGGCCAGAACGGCGTTGCCGTAGCGCTGGCGCACCACCGGCATCGGCACCTTGCCCGGGCGGAAGCCCGGCAGCTTCAGCGTTTTGCCGAGGCCGGTCAGGCGCGCCGTGCGGCGGGTTTCAATATCCGCGGCCGGCACGGTGATCGCGTACGCGCGCTTCAGCCCATCGGAAAGAGTCTCGGTAACCTGCATATCCCCGCCAATCCTAAAAACAGCCGAAGCCCGGCCGGAAACTGGTGCGGGCGAAGGGACTTGAACCCCCACGGCTTGCGCCACCAGAACCTAAATCTGGCGTGTCTACCATTTCACCACGCCCGCGCCGCACCGGTCCCCGGTCTTCATGAGTCCAAACGCCCCCGCGGACCGCCAAATAGCGGCATGCGTGGCCGTGAACGCGGCGCTTTAGCGCAGGGCGGCGGTAACGACAAGCGGCACGTTGTGTTCTTGCCGCGAAGGCCGGCCATCACCGCTCCCCCCCGTCTGCCACATGGCTGATATTCGTTACCGGCTTTAGGTCCGCACCATGCGGAATGCGATGCTACCCGGCAGTAAGTCTGAGATCCAAGAACGACCTGTTCCGGCGCTGCCCAACGGCGCCGGGGTGTCATCGTGGGAGCTGGTCTCTCCTGCCAACGCTTGAACGAAGAGCATGATCATGGCGTCCGAAAAACACCCCTCCTTGAAGGGCCGGCTAAAGGCTGTGCCTCGGTTCGGTGCCCGCGCTGCGCAAGACCAGGCCCCCACGGCAGCGCCCATAGCCGTTCAACCCGCAGCCCCGCCAAAAGAATCCAGCACCGCGCCGCTGGAGCGTGCCCTCGATCTCCTGGATGCTCTGGCCGCGGATGGGCCGGCACCGCTGACCGAGCTCGCGACCCGCGCCGGATGCGCGCCGGTCACCGCCGCCCGGTTGCTCCGCGTGCTGCAGGCCCGCGGCTTCGCCACCAGCGACGCCGAAACCGAGGTCTGGCGTATCGGCGCCCGCTGGAATGCCTTCAGCCAGGTCGCGACCGAGCAAGGTGCCCTGGCCGCGACCGCGATGCCCTTCCTGACCGCGCTGGCGACCGCTGCGGGGGAGAATGCCTATTTGCGCGTGCGGGACGGGCTGGCGAGTGAGACCGTCGCGCTTTACCAAATCGACCCGGCTCTGCGTGTTTATTCCGATGTCGGGCATCGCGGCACGCTGCATGCCGGGACGAGCCGGCTGCTGCTGGCGCATGCCCCGGAAGCGGTGCAGACCCAGATTCTGACCCAGCGCCTGCCGCGCTTCACGCCGGCGACGCGCACGGATGCGACCTGGATCGCCGCGGATTTGCAGCGGATTCGGGCACGCGGATACCTGATCTCCTCCGACGAAGTGGTGGCCGGCGCGGTGAGTATCGCCGCGCCCGTGCGCGACGCCTCTGGCCAGGTGATCGCGGTGATGTTCGTCAGCGCGCCGACAATGCGCATGCGCCCGCCGCGGCCGCGGGCCTTGGTGGCGATCGTGCAGGACGCGGCCGCGAAACTCAGCCACGCCCTTGGCCACACCCGTACCGAGCCGCTGGTGATCACCGCGCCGGCGCCACGCAAAGCCGCGGGCCCGAACTTCCCCGCCTCCACGGCGATGGGCATTCGGAGTGCCAATCAGGGAAGCGGCCCGCGCGTCTGAAGCGTGGACTCCTCCCCTCCGCTTAAGGGAGCGATGGTCTAACATTCACGTCATCCCCGGGCTTGTCCCGGGGACCACTCGCGGCAAGCGCGGAAACCTTGGGCCCCGGGACAAGCCCGGCGATGACGGTTTTTGATCTTCATCGCCCGTCCCTCCAGGCGAGCGGGCGTATGCATGGGTCAGGCCCAAGGCCTCTCATATTAAAACGACAGGCCTTGCCGATAACCGGCCTGGGCGGTACGCAAATACGCTGCCACCGCTCAGGAGCCCTGCGATGCCCATCCGAATTCTCGACGTGCGTGAGGTCACGAAACCCATCAGCTCGCCGATACGGAACGCCTATATCGACTTCAGCAAGATGACCTCCAGCCTGGTGGCGGTGGTCACCAATGTCGAACGCGATGGCAAACGCGTTGTCGGCTATGGCTTCAACTCCAACGGCCGTTACGGCCAGGGCGGCCTGATCCGGGAGCGTTTTGCCCCGCGCATTCTGGAGGCCGAACCGGCGGCGCTGCTGGATGCGACCGGGGAGAATCTGGATCCGGACCGAGTCTGGCGGGCGATGATGACCAACGAAAAACCGGGCGGGCATGGCGATCGCTCCGTCGCCGTAGGCACTATCGACATGGCGGTCTGGGACGCGGTGGCCAAAATCGCCGGCAAACCGCTGTTCCGCCTGCTGGCCGAGCGGCATGGCGTCACAGCCGACCCGCGCATTTTTGTCTATGCGGCGGGCGGGTATTATTATCCGGGCAAGGATGACTCGGCGCTTCGGGGCGAGATGCGCAGCTATCTCGACCGCGGCTACACGGTTGTGAAAATGAAAATCGGCGGCGAAAGCCTGGCCGAGGATCGCCGCCGGATCGAGGCGGTGCTGACCGAACTCGACGGCAAGGCGCAGCTGGCGGTGGACGCCAATGGCCGCTTCGATCTTGAGACCGCTATCGGCTATGCCAAGATG
>CAIUPC010000029.1 GCA_903900905.1 uncultured Acetobacteraceae bacterium | reverse complement strand
TCCACGCCTTCGCTCGGCACGTTGAAGGCGTGGATGCCGACCTGCGTCGGCATGACGGAGTGGGGCGCGGCGACGTCGTAAGCATTTCACAGCAGGCTGTCGTAAAGGTCATCCCAACCGGTATTGCCCAGTTCGATCAGCCGGATTTTCCAGGCTCGCGGCCAGTCCTTGATTTTTTTCTCGCGATGGATCGCTGCAACGATCTCCTGGTGATGCTCAAACCAAACCAGTCGAGTCAGCCCATACCGGGCGGTAAACCCGCCGCTCTCTCCGGTTCGGTGTTCGAACGCACGACGCACAAGGTCGGCCGTTACGCCCGTATACAGCGTGCCGTTGCGCCGGTTCGTCATGATATATACCCAACCGCCTTTCATGAGGGCAGGATGCCGCGTAAATGGTTAATAAACCGTTTAAATAAGACCATTCTCGGCGGCATTTTTCACTCTGATGCAAGGGTGTTTTAATTTTGACGTCTCGGCGCCCCCCATACCGTCATGGTCCGCGAAGGCGGACCACCCACGGCTTTACCGCTTACAGCCCGAAAGTCGTGGGTGGCGGGCCTGCGCCCGCCATGACGTATTAACGTGACCCCCGTTCCCTGACCTCCAGGAGGAACCCATGGACAAGTTCGACACACTGACCGGCATCGCGGCACCGCTGCCGATGCAGAACATCGATACCGACAAAATCATCCCGGCCCGCTTCCTCAAGACCATCAAGCGCACCGGCCTCGGCGTGCATCTGTTCGATGCGCTCCGCTACAACAAGGACGGGTCGGAAAACCCCGATTTCGTGCTCAACCAGGAACCCTACCGCAAGGCCGAGGTCCTGATCGCCTACGAAAACTTCGGCTGCGGCTCGTCGCGCGAACACGCCCCCTGGGCACTGTTGGATTTCGGCATCCGCTGCGTCATCGCGCCGGATTTCGCCGATATCTTTTTCAACAACAGCTTCAAGAACGGCATCCTGCCGGTGCGCCTGCCGCGCGCTGTGTGCGAGCAATTGGTCGACGACAGCAAGCTCGGCGGCAATGCCCGCGTCACCGTCGATCTGCAACGCCAGGTCGTCGTGCGCCCCAGCGGCGAAGAGATCCCGTTTGAGATCGATCCCTTCCGCAAGCACCTGCTGTTGAACGGCCTGGATGATATCGGCCAGACGCTGCAGCACGACAAAGCCATCGACACCTTCGAAGACCACAAGCGCCAGGAGCAGTCCTGGATGCCTTCCACCTTCGCCTGATCCACAAGGAGCGCCCTCATGGCCGCCAATAAACGACTCCTCATCCTCCCCGGCGACGGGATCGGCCCCGAGGTCATGCGCGAAGTCCGCCGCGTGATCGACTGGATGGACCGCCGCCGGATGGTGACCTTCGATGTGTCGGAAGACTATGTCGGCGGCGCCTCGATCGACGCGCGCGGCACGCCCATCACCGACAACACGCTGCAAGCCGCCAAGGACGCGGACGCGATCCTGTTCGGCTCTGTCGGCGGGCCGAAATGGGACAAGCTCGGCTTCGACATGCGCCCGGAAATCGCGATCCTGCGCCTGCGCAAAGAGCTCGACCTGTTCGCCAATCTGCGCCCGGCGATCGTGCTGGACCCGTTGGTCGATGCCTCGACCCTGAAGGCCGATGTGATCCGCGGTCTGGACCTGATGATTGTCCGCGAAAGCACCGGCGGCATCTATTTCGGGGAGCCGCGCGGGGTGGAAACCCTGCCCGACGGCCAGAAGCGCGGCTTCGATACCGAGACCTACACCACGCATGAGATCGAGCGTGTCGCCCGGGTCGGATTCGAACTCGCCCGCAAGCGGCAGAACAAGCTGTGCAGCGTTGAAAAAGCCAATGTGATGCAGTCCGGCCTGTTCTGGCGCCAGACGGTCACGGCGCTGGGCGCACGGGAATACCCGGATGTCGAGCTGTCGCACATGTATGCCGACAATTGCGCCATGCAGCTGGTGCGCGCCCCGCGCCAGTTCGACGTGATCGTGACCTCCAACATCTTCGGCGACCTGCTGTCCGATCTGGCCTCCATGCTGACCGGCAGCCTGGGCATGCTCCCCTCCGCCACGCTGGGGGCCGTTCAGCCATCCGGCAAGCGGCACGCGCTGTACGAGCCGATCCATGGGAGTGCGCCGGATATCGCGGGTAAGGGTGTGGCCAATCCGTTGGCACAGATCCTCAGCTTCGCGATGCTGCTGCGCTATTCCTTCGGCATGGATGAGGATGCGTCGCTGATCGAGAAAGCCTGCGTCAACGTGCTGGGCTCCGGCCTGCGCACCGCGGATATCATGGGTGTGGGCACCGCGCGTGTCGGCACCGGCGTGATGGGTGAGTCTATCCTGCGGGAATTGGAAAAACTCTCCGCTTAACCCCTTGCCAGGGGTGGGGGGTTCGGTTACACCCCGCCCCTCGGTTGCGCCCGTAGCTCAATTGGATAGAGCACCAGACTACGAATCTGGGGGTTGGAGGTTCGAGTCCTTCCGGGCGCGCCAAGTTATCTTCTCTTCGCTATAAAATGCGAATGGGGAGAGTAGGAGCCTGGCCGCTCTATCAAGCCGGGCCGGCACGATGTGCCAGATCAATGTCCCCCCACCCCTGAATTCTATATGGTTGGCTCTCGACTCTCTTGAGGGAGGTCCGTGCCTTGACCATTCGTCTGAACACCACGCGACGCGGCTGGTTGGGGTTTCTGCGGCAGGGGCTGGGTCTGCCCGTCACAAACCCGCCAGCCGGCAGTGCAGCCCAACTGCCGTCCAGCCCGCTGACCACGGACGCAAGGCGGCCGGCGGTGGAACTGCTAAAGCAACTCGAAACCACGCCCGACGGCCTGACCGACGTGGAGGCCGCCGCCCGCCTGCTGCGCACCGGCCCGAACGAGATCGCGCGGGAGAAGCCCCAGACGGTCACGCAGGAGTTGCTCGGGCGCGCCAAAAACCCGCTGAATGCGCTGCTGCTGACCCTCGCTGCCGTATCCTGGATGACCGGGGATCCCCGTGCCGCCATCGTCATCTGCGTCATGGTCGTGCTCAGTATCGGCCTGGCTTTCCTGCAGGAGCATCGGTCCAACCAGGCAGCGGCCAAGCTGCGGGCCATGGTCAAGACCCGGGTCAGCGTCCGCCGCCGCGCGGGCGCCAGCCCCTCGGCCGCGCGCGACATCCCCATCGATCAACTCGTCCCCGGTGACATCGTACTGCTCGCCGCCGGTGACCTCGTGCCTGCGGATATCCGCCTGCTGTCCAGCAAGACCCTGCACATCAATCAGTCCGCCCTGACCGGAGAGGCGATGCCGGTCGATAAATCTGACGCGGCTCCGCCCGAGGGCAAGGACGACCCCTTCGAATTCGAGAATATCTGCTTCATGGGCAGCAACGTCATCAGCGGCAGTGCCACCGGCGTCGTGCTGCTGACCGGCACCGCCACCTATTTCGGCCAGCTCGCCGACAGCATGACCGGCCAGCGGGTCGAGACCGGCTTCGACCGCGGTGTCACCCGCTTCACCTGGCTGATGATCCGCTTCATCTGCGTCATGGTGCCGGCGGTGTTCCTGATCAACGGCATCACCAAGGGCAACTGGCTGGAAGCCCTGCTCTTCGCTGTCGCGGTCGCCGTCGGCCTGACGCCCGAGATGCTGCCGATGATCGTGACCGTCAACCTCGCCAAGGGTGCGATGGAGATGGCGCGAAGGCAGGTGATCGTGAAGCGCCTGAACGCGATCCAGAATTTTGGCGCGATGGATGTGCTGTGCACCGACAAGACCGGCACGCTGACCCAGGACAAGGTGATCCTGCAATATCATCTGGATTTCGAGGGGGAGGAGAGCGAGCGCGTCCTCGAATACGCCTGGCTCAACAGCTATCACCAATCCGGCCTGCGTAATCTGCTCGATGAGGCCGTGCTCACCCACATCGATCGGCCGGATCAGACCGGGCGGATCGCGGCCTTCACCAAGGTCGATGAGATCCCCTTCGATTTTCAGCGCCGGCGGATGTCGGTGGTCCTGCGCGCGGGCGACGGCAAGCTGCTGATGATCACCAAGGGCGCGGTCGAAGAAGTCCTTTCCATTTGCGACCGCTATGTCCTTGGCGAGGCCGGCGATCGGCTGGATCCGAAGCATCTGGACGATGCCAAGAAAGAGATGAACAAGCTGAACGGGGAGGGATTCCGCGTCGTCGCGGTCGCCTTCAAGGAGCTGGACGCCGCGCCGGATCGTTATGATGTCACGGTTGAGACCGGCATGACGCTGTTGGGCTACATCGCCTTCCTCGATCCGCCGAAGGAATCCGCGAAGGCAGCGATCCGGTTGCTGCACGAAGCGGGGGTGAAGGTCAAAATCCTGACCGGCGACAATGACGTGATCACCCGCACCATCTGCCGTCAGGTCGAACTGCCGGTGGATCGGATCGTCCTCGGCCATGAGCTGGAGGCGATGTCCGACGACGAACTCAGCCGTGTGGCGGAAGATGTGACGGTGTTCGCCAAAGTCTCCCCGGCGCAGAAGGCGCGGGTGATCGAGGCGCTGCACCGCAACAACCACGTCGTCGGCTACATGGGCGATGGCATCAATGACGGGCCGGCGCTCAAGGCGGCCGATGTCGGCATTTCCGTCGATACCGCGGTCGATATCGCCAAGGAATCGGCCGACATCATCCTGCTGGAGAAGAACCTGCTGGTGCTGCGCGACGGCGTCATCGAAGGCCGCAAGGTGTTCGGCAATATCGTCAAATACATCAAAATGGGCGCCAGCTCGAACTTCGGGAACATGTTCAGCGTGCTGGGGGCGAGCATCTTTCTGCCCTTCCTGCCGATGCTGCCGATCCAGGTGCTGACCAATAACCTGCTGTATGACTTCTCGCAGACGACGATCCCGACCGATCGGGTGGATGAGGAATATCTGGCCCAGCCGCGGCAGTGGGATATCGGCAATCTGACGCGGTTCGTGCTGTTCATCGGGCCGATCAGCTCGGTGTTCGACTATCTGACCTTCTTTCTGATGCTGGGCCTGTTCGAAGCCTGGGATAAGCCGGGCCTGTTTCAGGCGGGCTGGTTCGTGGAATCGCTGCTGACCCAGACCTTGATTATCCACATCATCCGCACCGCCCGGATCCCGTTCCTGCAAAGCCGTGCCAGCACGCCTTTGATCCTGACGACCCTCATTATCGTCGGTATCGGGTGCGTCATCCCTTATACGATCCTGGGTTCGGCCTTAAGTTTCTTGCCGCTGCCGCTGGGCTACTGGCCGTTGCTGGTGGCGATGATGCTGGCCTATGCGGTCTTAACCCACATGGTGAAGACCTGGTTCGTGCGCCGCTGGGGGATGTAGGCGCTTGCGGCTCCTTGGCCATGGCGATAACGAACGGGCATTGCCCACCGTGGCGGATCGACTGAAGGAAAGCCAAGCCATGAAACTCGCACGCCGCGGCCTGATGGCCGCCGGGGCCGGAATGCTGTTGCCCAACCATGGCTGGGCCGACCGGGCGGCGCTGGAGGCCGGGGCCCGGCGGGAAGGGTCGGTCACCTGGTATATCGCGCAGATGACCGGCGAAGCGGCGGAGGCGATGGGCAAGCGCTTCACCCAGCGCTTCCCCGGCGTCAACGTCACGGCCATCCGCACCACCGGGCAGGTCGCGTATGAGCGGCTGTCGCAGGAGCTGAAGAACAGCACGCTGCAATGCGACGTTTTCAGCTCCACCGACATCGCGCATTACCCGGCGCTGCGCGCGCGGGGGGCACTGGCGAAATACGATGCGGAAAACGCCGCCGCTTTGGCGCCGGCCTATCAGGGGCAGGGGGAGGATGGGTTCTACTACCCGACCTCGGCCTCGCTGCAGATCATGGTCTACCACACCAAGAACGTGAAAACCGGGGAGAAGCCGCTGCGCTGCACCGACCTGCTCGATCCCAAATGGAAGGGCCGCGTTGGCATCGCGCACCCGGCGTTCAGCGGCTATTTCGGTCAGTGGGTGCTGGCGATGCGAAAGCAATATGGCTGGGAATTTTTTGAGAAACTGGCGAAGAACAATCCGCGCATCGGGCGTTCGGGTAACGACCCGATCAGCCTGTTGAACGCCGGGGAATGCCTGATTGGGACCGGCCCGGTCAGCACCGCCGTCCAGAACATGGAAAAAGGCAATCCGATCGGCTTTGTTTATCCCGAAGATGGCACGGTTCTGACGGTTGGTTGCTCCGCCGTCGTCGAAAAAGCGCCGCACCCCTTCGCGGCCCGGCTGTTTCAGGAATGGCTGCTCAGCCTCGACTATGCCGAAGCCTGTAAGGACTGGCATCTCGAGCCGGTGCGGGCCGATGCCCCCCGGATGTCCGGGACCAAATCACTGGCGGAGCTCAAGCTGCTGCGCCTGACAACCGCTGAAATCGCAAAGGGAATTCCCGAGGCGGTTGAACAATGGCGCGATACGTTCGGTAACTGATTGGATGGTTTACGGCCGGTTCGCGCTCTGATGGCATTCAGTTCACGAGATTGTGAATAGAAAACCCCGGCGGAACACAACCGTACCACGGTGAAGTGGCATCTTCGGGGGGTTGCCTGCGCTTTGTTATGCTTCCGTGAGGCTGAGTTAGTCTCTATATACAACCTGCGCTGGTCCTCGGCGCGCCGGTTGAGGCTGGAATCAGTATTTTGATTCCAGCCATCGTTTATGTCGGAGACTCCGCAGCCGTATGTCAGCGCGCATTCTGATCGTTGACGATGTGCCGGCCAATGTGCGTCTGCTCGAAGCCAAGCTGGCGGCCGAATTTTATGAATCCGCCAGCGCCAAAGACGGGTTCGAGGCGCTCACCAAAGCGCGGGAGTGGCAGCCCGATCTCATTCTACTCGATGTCATGATGCCCCGCATGGACGGGTTCGAGTGCTGCCGTCAGCTCAAAGCCGATCCGGCGACACGCGATATTCCCGTGGTGATGGTCACGGCGCTGGGCGAACCGAGCGAACGGCTTGTCGGGCTGGAGGCCGGGGCCGATGATTTCCTGACCAAGCCGCCGGAACACGAAACTCATTTGGCGCGGGTGCGCAGCCTGGTCCGGCTGAAACGCCTCATGGACGAAGTGCTGGCCCGCGGCGACACCGCGCGGGCCTTGGGGCTGGACGACGGCGCGGTCATGAACTC
>CAIUPC010000028.1 GCA_903900905.1 uncultured Acetobacteraceae bacterium | reverse complement strand
CTTCGGCCGCATGGCCGACGCCTTCGCACTGGAAGAAGCCCCCGCCGAAGGCCCAATCCGCGATCGGCTGTTCGACCTGCTGATGCGCCGCTTCGACGCCTTGCAAAGCTATCGCGCCGGGGTGATCGCGGTCGCCCGCGCGATGCCCTTCGATCCCCCCACTGCCGTGCTCATGGCCTGTGCCACGCGGCGCAGCATGCGCTGGATGCTGGACGCCGCCGGCGCCTCCACCACCGGTCTGTTCGGTGAAATCCGCATCCGTGGCCTGATGGCCGTCTGGCTCTGGGCCGCGCGGGCCTGGGAAAAGGACGAGACCGAGGACCTCACCGCCACCATGGCCGCCCTTGATACCGCTTTAGCGCGGGCGGAACGTGCGGCCGGTTGGCTTGCGGGCCGCTCCCCGGCTAAGAAGGAGCCGGAAACACCGGCCGAACCGTCAGACGGCGACGACGCCTGAACGCATTTGTGGGGAAACACGTGAGCCAGACCTTGCCGCAGCCCTTGCTGGATGTGCGCGGCGTGACGCTGCAGTATAAGACGCGCGATCACCTCGTCACCGCGACCTATCGCGTGGATTTCTCGATCCAACGCTCCGACCGGTTCATCCTGCTGGGTCCGTCGGGCTGCGGCAAATCGACGCTGCTGAAAGCCGTTGGCGGCTATATGTCGCCGGTCGAGGGCGAAATCCGGCTGAAGGGGGAACGCGTCACCCGCCCCGGCCCGGATCGCATGATGGTGTTCCAGGAATTCGACCAGCTCCTGCCCTGGAAGACCGTGCGCCAGAACGTGGCTTTCGCGCTGGAGACATCGGGCAAACTGCGCGGCAAGGCGGCCGACGACAAGGCCATGCACTATATCGAAAAAGTTCACCTGACCCGGGCCGCGGATTCCTACCCCCACACACTGTCCGGCGGCATGAAGCAGCGCGTGGCGATCGCCCGCGGCATGGCGATGGAACCCGACATCCTGTTGATGGACGAGCCTTTCGCCGCCCTCGACGCCCTGACCCGCCAGCGCATGCAGGACGAGCTTCTTGGCCTGTGGGAGGAGACGAAGTTCACTGTCCTGTTCGTCACCCACTCCATCGCCGAGGCCGTCAAGATCGGCAACCGGATCCTTCTGCTTTCCCCACATCCAGGACAGGTGAAGGCGGAGATGAACAGCGCCCCCGCCGGTGCCGAACCGGCGGCGGTGGCGGCGCTGGAGGCGCGGATTCACGACATGCTGTTCTCGGATAAGGTGGAGGAAGACGAACATGTCTGAGGCAACCCTGCGCCCGGCAGTCTATCGCGACACCAAGGCCAGCCAGGATTTCGGCGTCGTCGAGAAAGAACTGACGCTGTTCGAGAAGCTGTACAACCAGGCCTGGCTGCGCAAATGCATCCTTCTGGTGCTGATCGCCGTCGTCTGGGAGGCCTATGGAAGGCACCTGGACAACCAGCTGCTGGTGCCAACGTTCAGCGACACCGTGACCGCGCTGGTGGCCGCGCTGAAAAGCGGCGTCCTGATCGATCGCGCCTGGACATCGGTGAAGGTGCTGATGATCGGCTTTTCCGTGGGCGTGTTCCTGGCGGCGGTGCTGACCATCCTGGCTATTACGACGCAGCTGGGCACGGACTTCCTGGAAACCGTGACCGCCATGTTCAGCCCCCTGCCCGCCATCGCGCTGCTGCCGCTGGCCTTGATCTGGTTCGGGCTGGGCATTGGCAGCCTGATCTTCGTGATGGTGCACTCGGTGCTATGGCCGCTGGCCCTGAACACCCATGCGGGGTTCCGGGCGGTGTCCCCGACATTGCGCATGGTCGGGCGCAATTATGGCCTGTCCGGCCTGGGCCTGGTGCTGAAGATCCTGATCCCGGCCGCCTTCCCCTCCATCCTCGCGGGCCTGAAAATCGGCTGGGCCTTCGCCTGGCGCACCCTGATCGCGGCCGAGCTGGTGTTCGGCGTGGCCTCGGGCAAGGGCGGGCTCGGCTGGTACATCTTTGAGAGCAAGAACCAGCTCGATATCCCGGAGGTCTTCGCCGGCCTGTTGACGATCATCATGATCGGGCTGCTGGTGGAAAACGTGATCTTCCGGACGATCGAGAACAAGACCGTTCGGCGGTGGGGCATGCAGACCTGACGCGAGCGGGCCGCTTAGGGTGTAACCGGCCGCGCGGCGCTTACCCGCGCAGCAGGCTCATCAGCAGCACCAGTAACAGCAGCGCGCCACCTTGGATGGTGACCCGCCAGCGCATCAGCTTGTTCGACTTCGCCGGGTCGACCCCGCGCGCAACGCCGATCATGCCGGCGGCAAGAATGCCGAGGACTCCCAGGAGGGTGAGGCCGACGAGAATGTTCAGAAACATGTGCATGACGGATAGATAGGTATATTCGGCGATCCGTGCATCCCATTTTCGCTTTCGGGACATCGTCGATGATTCGTCTGTTCGCCCTGCTACTCGGCCTGATGCTGCTGGTGCCCCGCTTGGGCGCGGCGGCGGAGCCCCTGGCTGCTCAACTCACGCCGGAACAGGCGGGCGCGGCGCTGGAGGTATTGAACGATCCGCAAAAGCGCGCCGCCTTCGCCGCCACCCTCAAAGCCATCATGCAGGGCACGGCCAACGCCCCGAAACCGGCCGCGGAACCAGCCCCCGCACCTGCCCCCGCGCCCGCTTTGGTGGTGTGGGAGCCGGACAGTCTCGGCGCGCAGCTGCTTCTGCGGGTGTCGCGGTTCCTGACTCATAGCAGCGACAGCGTCATCGCCGCGCTTGAGGCGGTGCAGAGCGTGCCGCTGCTCTGGGGATGGCTGCAGGCGATGCTGACCAGCCCGCTGGGGCAGGAAGTGCTCACCGCTATCGGGTGGCGCCTGCTGCTCGCGCTGGCCTGTGGGCTGGGTCTGGGCTTGGTGCTCCACCGGGCAGTGCGAGGGCCCCGGGCGCGGCTGCGCCGGGCGGCATTGGCGCTGGTCCCGGAGCCGGTATCCCCGGAAGACCGCGCGGAGGCGGGGGATATCGAAGCCCCGCCGCCCTCCACCACGGGCCTGGTCTCATCGTTGGAGCGCTATTGGCTGGCCTTGGCGCGGTGTTGTCTGGCGGCGCTGCCGGCCTTTGGGCTTTGGATCGCTGGCCATCTGGCCATTGCCTTCGCGCGCGGCGGCCCCGAGGACACAAGACTGGTCATCGCCGCGGTGTTATGGGCCGCGGCCCTGAGCGATGCGCTGGTGCGGACATTGCGGATCCTGCTGGCGCCGGAAGAGCCCCGCTTGCGGCTGGTGCCGCTGGAGGATCGGGCGGCGGCGGCGCTGATGCGGTCGCTCTGTCAGCTGCTCGTCGTCGGGATCTGCGGTTATGCCTTCGCTGAGGTCGGTCTGCTGCTGGGCCTGTCGCTGGTCGCGCATGAAGCGCTGCTGCGGGTCGTTGGGTTGGCCGTGACGCTCGGTCTGGGGATGCTGGTGATCGGACAACGCCGGGCCGTCAGCGGCGTTCTGCGCGCGCCCGAGGGGGCCACGGGGCCAGTCGCGCGGATCCGGAACAGTCTGGCCTCGGCGTGGCATTGGCTGGCACTGACGGGTCTGGCGGTGCTCTGGGTGCTCTGGGTCGCGGATGAGGCGATCAACCCGGCCATTATCGGCCGCCTGGCGGGACTGACGGTGCTGGTCCTGGGGGCGGCACGGCTGATGACGACCACGCTGCTCGGCATTGTGGATCGCCTGCCGGCGGTTTCGACAGAGGATACCACCGGGCAACCGCGCCATCTTCTTGAGCGGTTGCAGCTGTATCACCCGGTCCTGAGCCTGACCGTGCGGTTCCTGGTGCATGGTCTGGCCATCGCGGTGCTGCTGCAAATCTATGGGGTCGGGACGCTGAGCTGGCTTTGGGGTACGCCGTCCGGGCAACGCGTGATCTCCAGCGCGGTGACCCTGGGCGTGACCATCCTGGTGGCGATTACGGGCTGGGAACTGATCAACGCCGCGATTCAACGCCACCTCGCAGCCTTGCTGAAGGATGCGCAGGCGGCGAAATCGTCCCGGCTGCGGACCTTGCTGCCAGTGCTGCGAACCGGCCTGCTGATCGTGATCTGCATCGTCTCGATCCTGATGGTGCTCAGTGAGATCGGGGTCAACATCGCGCCGCTGATGGCCGGTGCGGGGATCGTGGGCGTTGCCATCGGCTTCGGGTCGCAGAAACTGGTTCAGGACCTCATCACCGGGCTGTTCCTGTTGCTCGAAAACGCTCTGCAGATCGGCGATATCGTCAATGTCTCCGGCCTGTCCGGCACGGTGGAGGCGCTGTCAGTACGGACCATCAGCTTGCGAGCGGTTGATGGCGCCTTGCACATCGTCCCCTTTAGCGGGGTCACCAGCGTCACCAACTACAGCCGTGGATTTGGTAATGCCGATGTGCGGGTGATGGTCGAATACAACACTGATACCGACCGCGTGGCGGAGGTGCTGCGGGGGATCGTGGCCGAGATGCGCACCGAACCCGCTTTTGCCGGCAAGATCGTGAAGGACTTCGTGTTGTGGGGGGTGGAGCGTATCGACCTGAACGGCGTCACGATCGCCGGGCAAGTGGCCTGCACCGATAGCGGCCGTTGGTCCGTGCAACGCGAGATCAACCGGCGCATCAAGCTGCGCTTCGAAGAGCTGGGCATCCTGTTCTTCAATCAGAACCGGCCGCTACCCGCCGTACCAAATGGGACATGAGAGTGATATGGACGCTTTGACGGAGACCATCCGCGGCGAGGGATTTGCCTTCGTTCACGACGATGCCATGCGGGGGATCCTGACGCAGTATGGGGCGCTGACGGATTGGGCGGTCTTCGCGGCCAGTTGGGACGACCTCGGCCAAGATACCTACATGGCCGATGGCGGCCGCTACCGCAAACGCCGGCATGCGGCGTTTCAGGTCACGAAGGAGGGCGCCGAACGCCTGCCGGCGCAGCCGCACTACCAGAGCCGCGACTACAACCAGCTCAATGGCGGGATCGAGCGCTGGTTCCAGCCGGTACTGCCAGAGATCGCCGCCGGCCCGTCAATGACCACTATTCTGCGGTTTTGCGCGTCCTTGTTTGGCGCCCTGACCCCGTCCCGCGCCTGGTTCGTGGAAATGCACCAGTTCCGTATTGAGGCACGGCCGGGCGAGACCGGCCGCCCGACACCGGAAGGCATGCATCGCGACGGCGTCGATCATGTGCTGGTGCTGCTGATCCGGCGGCACAATGTGCGCAGTGGCGTGACTTCGGTGCATGATCTGACCGGCCGCATGCTGGGTTCATTCACCCTGACGGCGCCGTTCGATGCCGCACTGGTGGACGATACAAGGGTGATGCACGGCGTGACCCCGGTGGAACCGCTTGATCCGGCCGAGGTCGGGTTTCGCGACGTGCTGGTGGTGACGTTCAGGCGCTCTCCACCAGGATGATGGTTCGGCGGGTCTTGGCAGGGGGAGCTCTTCGCGAAGTGGATCAAGACGTTCTTCAGCACCTCGGAGAACGCGGCCGTTCTGATCGGGGGCTACAAGCCGGACAGATAGGTCAGCAGCCGCGTCTGCTCTTCCGCCGGCAGCCGCCGGAACGACGCCGCGCTGCGATCCGCTTCACCACCATGGGCATTGATCGCAGCCTGGAGCGTGGTTGCGCGGCCGTCGTGCAGATAGCGAATGCGGTCCTTCAAACCCCAGAGCGGGGTGGTTCGCCAGTCGCGCCCGCGCGCCGCCGCCTGCACCATACCGTCATCCAACGCCGGCCCCATGTCATGCAGCAGCAAATCTGAGAATGGCCGAATACTGGTCTGACCGGCCCGCAGTTGCGGCGTATGGCAGGTGGCGCAGCCGGCGCTGGCAAACAGCGCCATGCCAGGGGCATCGACCGCCACCGCCCCATCCGGCGGCGGCAAGGAGGCGACATACGCCGTCAACGCAAGCAGCACCGATCCATCATCGCGTGGAGAGGGCTTCACCGCGCAGCCCGCCGGTACGGGCACCGCATCGGCGGGTGCGAGCGGGTTGGTGATCCCCAATTCATTGCGCATCGCATCCGCGACGAACTGTGTCAGCGAAGCAGATTGTGCCTTCCATCCCAAACGCCCGACCCGTTCCTGGCCGGCGGCATCGCGCACCACGTTGACCCGACCGGCTACGCCATCGGCCGCCCCCGCCTGTGCCGTGGCGAGGGCACGGATGTCATTGTCCGCCACCGCCTCCAACGCCGCCTCGCCAAACAACGGCGGCGCGTTGCGCACCGACACCAGATTGGCGTCCGGTGGCATCCCAGCCGGAATCGCGCAAGCAACCCCGAGTTCCGCGACCGTGCGCCGGCGCGCGACCGGGCCGCCGCGGCCGAGCAGAGGGTCGAAATGCCCGGCCTCGAACCGGCCGACACGCAAAACCAGGCCGATCCCTTCAGGGCCCATGCCGCCCATGATGGGGAAGGAGTGGCATTCGATGCAGGATTGCTTGTCGAACAGCGGCCCCAGCCCGGTGTCCGGGGTGAACGTCGCGGCGAACAGGGTCGCGCCCTGCTCGACCAGCGCCGGGCGAGGCGCCGGCGGCACGAGCGCGGCACTCCCGCCAGCACCGAATGCGGCGATTTCGATCACGCCCCCCGGCGCAGCCTCATAACCCGCAAGCCCACCGCTGACCGTCAACCAGATGCGTTTGGCATCGCGCGACACGCCGATCCCGTTGAGGCGGCGTGGGCCGACGGGTTGACCACCGACGGCGATCTGCCGGATGGCGACAACGCGGCCCGTCTGGGTCATCCGGACCACCGTGCCGTTACCGCGATTGACGATATAGAGATCAGAAGCACCGGCCATCACGGTATTGCTGGAAAATCCCGGGCTGCCGACCTCAGGCACCGCGGGCGCCAGATCCACCGGGGTGCTCAGGGCGGGATCGGTGAAGCGGCGGATGCCATCGACCCGGAATACCTTGCCGTCATCGGACAGCTTCACCGCCACGATCGCGTTCGCGATCGGGTCGGAGGCGTAGATGATCCGGTCCGGCACCCAATTGAAGATGATGCCAGCCCGCGTCACCAACGCCGCGGCTGCCGCATCCGGAGCCGGCAGCGTGATGGGCGTCACCGTGCCCGGCGGGGCGAGACCATCCAATCCCTGCTCCGTGTGCGCCTGGGATATGGCCCCATCGGCGGTCAAAAGCGCGAAAACCGCGCGCTTGCTGCCGTCGGACGACATGCCCAGCAGGGTATTGCCCATCGCGCCAGCGCGCAGACCACCATCGATCAGTTGCGGCGCCCGGCCGGTCTTGTCGCCGGAGAAGACGCCCCCGACCACCTTGCTCGGTGCCCCCGCGAGCGGCACACCATTCGGGTCTTCAATCGAATCCGTGCCGGTTGCCCCGCCTGGCGCATTCGCGAACCAGAGTCGGCCGAAGCCATTATTGATTGAAATGCCGAGCGGGTTGCTGACCGGCGGGCGATCCGCGGTGACAGCGCCGGGCGTGTTGACGCCGTTCAGGAAGGCCGGGCTCTGCGCGGTGAACAACTGCACCCGCCCATCGAGCACGCTGGCCTGGGTGCCGGAGGCCGCGAAGGCAGGTGGAATGACGATCACCCCCTCACTGCCGGGATCGAGCGAAAGGACCGCGCCCTCCGGCTCCGCCATCACGGCCTTGGGTGCCCCGAAATTGGAGCTGCTGGTGACCACGATCCGATCGGGATCGAGGATCCGGCCGCGCTCGGTAAAGGCCGCGAAAGCGGGCTTATCGCGGATCGGCCCGCCGGGATGAAAATAGCCGACAGGGGCGATCGCGGCAGCACCGGGTAAGCCGACGGCGACGATCCGCGCCTGGGCGATGGCCGGTGCCGGCGCGACATCCGCCATGGCGGGGTCGGGCCAGGCCGGTGTTGTGGCGGCCAACAGGCACATCACCCACCGCATCAACGCCCCGGGCCACGCGCCCTTGTTAGCAGACTCATACGACATCGCGCCCTCCCGCTGGAATGATGTCGCATCATCTCACGGGCCTGTATCATCGGGATGTCGTGGCCAGATCGGATTGTATCGTGTGTATCGCCCGGTCGGGGCACAATATCCGCGACCGTCTCGGGCAAACGATGCAGGTCCGATCGAGGCATCATCCTCGGCCTTCGCCGAGGATGACACTTCAATCGAGCGATCGGCGCCGTCTAACCCGCGTCGGCCGAAATCAAATCACCGAACAGCGTCCAATGATCGCCCTCAAACCGGGCCAGTTGCTCGGCTCGGATCGGGTAGAAATTGGTCGGGCTGGTGTTCACGGTGATCCCCGGCAGCAACAGCGGGATCCGCAGGTTTTTGATGTTCGCCGCCTGCCGCATCACATTCTCCCGCGTCAGATCATCGCCGCAGGCTTTCAGCACATGCACCAGCCCATGGATGCTGATGTAGCTGGACACATTGGAGCCCTCCAGCGGATTGGCCGTCGGGTTCCATTTGTCCATGAACGCCTTCCACTCCAGATATTCCGGGTCGGTCGCCCAGCGCGGGTCGGTGACATCCTTGGCGAACTGGGCCGTGATGATCCCCTGCCCGTTCTCAATCCCCGCGGGGCGCATCACCGCGCCCACGGATGCGGCCACGCTCACCAGATAATGGATGGGCTTCCAGCCGATCTCGGGGATTTTCTTGATGGACTGGGCGGCGAATTTGGGCGTGGTGATGTTCATGAACACCGTCGCGCCGGAGTTCTTCAACTGCAGCATCTGCGAATCGATGGTCGGGTCCGAGACCTCATAGGTGACGTCGGCGACG